>JAEUWE010000006.1 GCA_016791465.1 Pseudobdellovibrionaceae bacterium | reverse complement strand
GAAGAAATCTGGTCTTCGATCCGGCCCTCATAGTTGCTATAGACAGATCTGTACATCGGATCTTTCAGAACGTTCCAGCCAAGCATGTGGCGTACGACGGCACGCCATTGACCTTCCTCGTGTATCGGTCGGTAGTGCAGGGTTCGGTATGGTGATTGATCAAAAACCACTCGGTAAGAATTCTCATGGGATACCAGAGCCTCTGGATATCGCATTTGTAAACTAGCCTGAAAAGCCCTCGAATCTATTGAATTGGTAAGGATGTTGCCTGTGAGATCAAAGACTTTTTGCCGGTGAATGGATCTCTTAATCTTTGATGGACGAATATTTGTTTCGGCGACTGAGAAAATATCACTGCAGGCGCGGGGGGCGCTCATTGCTGGCTGAACTGTCAAAAATATTGACAGCAGAGGCGCGCCAGTGAGCAGTGCTTGGGAATAGGGCCTAAACCAGTTCATATGTTTTCAATATGCAAAAAGCCCTCCGTCTTCAATGTGACGAAACCTCAGCGACAAGCATGTGGATTCTATCTGAACAGCAAGGTTAAAGCATCTGAGGCCCTATGACTGCAAAGGTACACTTGGGCTACCGGTAGGCTCTACAACACGTTCACTTCAGAAGACTTGTTTGCTGGGGTGCTCCGCGCTTGCGGATTGAGTGCGCCTTAAAACAGATCATTTTGAAGACCATTTCGTTTAAAGAAGTATCGCAGCTGATCAAGGTCCGACCGGCAAAACGACGAGAGATTCTTACGAGCGGCTTTGAGTTTGCCGATCTGATCGGGATCGAGTGCTCGATCTTTTGATTTGAGCATCATCATCAGTGGACTGATCCATGTCGATAGGCACTCGAGGTCTCGACCTGGCAGTTCCTCGGCAGCGAGCGCCCTAAAGTCTTCAGGCAAAAAAGCGGCTCGCCACGATCGTTCGGAATCAACAGAGAATGCGTGAGCTTGTCGCTCTTCGTGAATGTAGGCCATCGCAAGAATTGTTTTGAGAGATTTTGGACGACCGAGATCAAAGAGATAGAGTGCGCCGTTGTCGATGAGGATGCGATGGATTTCATGAAAACAGAGCCGAAGGTGTTTCATCGTTGGCAGATGGTGTAGGGCCAGCGTGCTCATGACGCCGTCAAAAGATTTGGATGCAAGAAATGACAGATCGGTGATATCGCCTTTTTGAAGCTTAACGTTTTTGATTCCGAGGGCTGTCAGGTGTTCGGCTGCCGAAGCCAGCATCGCATCGGAAAGATCGACGCCGAGGAACTCGATTTCAGGATTGAGCAGAGCTTGTGACGCTCGCGCGACGCTGAATAAGTAGACGCCGGCCATCGGCCCATTGGGCGCAGAAGGTTTGATAGCGTGGTCTGAAGATAGTCGAGAACCTGAGATGACGTCACTGCAGGCACAGTACGATTTGAGCGGACCCATGATGGCAAACTTGTTGCCGGATTGCTTGGGCCTTCGACGAGATGGAGATCTTGGCTTCGCACTTCAAGAGCGAACGTATAGGGCTTAATGTCGAGCACGAGCGTGCTCCAGAATTTTCGCTTGGAGCGTGGATTTATCGCAGACCGTGCCAGGCGGTTGAGTTCAACCACTGGATCGTTGCCTTGAGGGACTCGGACGACAGCAAGGTGGCTCCAGCCGGAGAAGGTTTATCCAGTCGCGCATTGAGAGCCTAGCCAGCAGGTGTAAGGACTTGGGTGAGGGTTTGTCTGGCGTAGAGGACATCTTGCTCAAGTGTGGACGCCTTGTAGGGGTACGGTGTTTGTGCGTGAGCTGTGATGCCAACGAGGCTCACAAGGCCGATGAGGGCGTTCAAGAAAGACAGAACTTTTCGCATACTGTCTCCTCTAGTTCGCCCCGCTCTGGGGAGCTGAATGTTCCGTGAGACGACCGGTTTCACTGCAGCTGCCGAGTGCCGGCGTGAAACCAAATCGAGTCAACATGTTCTCGTTTGGATCAGATGAGTATTCGAATTTCAAAAGGCGTTTCAAAAACTCAAACGGCATCAACTCCACGCCATCTCCAAGTGCGATGACTGAACACCGTTGAAGTGCGGTTTCGACTGCGTTGAGATTGTTTTGCATTAAAAGCCCAAGTTGGAGGGCCGTGCGGCGAATACGAAGATCGCGACTTGGTGTTGAGTAGGCATCGTAATCTCGGTTGTTCATGCAGTGCTGAAGCTTTGATCGCCGGACCTCACTGAGCTCGACGATTTCAGCGCGCGAATGGGCAAGCGTGCAGAAGTCGCTTGCTACGCGATCGACCGTTTCTGATTGAAGTTCAACGCGGCTTGCAAGTGTGGTTCGCACGCTCGCTTCAAATTGAAAAACCCTTTGTGCCGAACTCAAGAGATCGAGATCGTCACGTTTTTCGACTATTGCCGCCTGTCGGGTCTTGATCGAAGTTTTCGACTCGGTGCTTGGCCAGCGCCATTTTCGAAAGCCGTAGCCTGATCTGTCGGGGATGTAGCCAAGGTCGGTGACGGTCATAAGGTTGCGAACGGCGGCTGGTACAGTTGAGCCAATGAGGTCGATAACACCGCTGCTGCGGACGTTTTTGACGAGTTCGACGTGGCCAGGCCTTAGCCACATGATTCCGGGAACAATCGTCTCTTTGGATATGTCCACAGCTTCGGTGTCGCGCGTGAGAGAGCCGGTCCATGTGACATCATTGACGGCGTCA
>JAEUWE010000477.1 GCA_016791465.1 Pseudobdellovibrionaceae bacterium | reverse complement strand
ATGAGGTGACTGAGGTCAAACCAGAGATCAAACATCAGTAGTAAATTCTGATCGGACGTTTTGACGACGGACTTGTAGACGATCTCATTTCCTGTTTCAGCGTCAGTCTCTTTGAAACTTGAGTCAAATTCGAGATCAATGACTTGGATTTTGAGATCACCGAGCGACTTCAATTCATCGAGTGTGGTTTTGCCATCGAGATTCGTATCGCTCCAAAGTCCGAGTTCGCTAAAAACCGGATCTTGGCGTGTGATGAGTCCGTCGTGATTGGCGTCGAACTTCTTGAGCGCTGCGAATCCATTCTCGGCCGTTTTTCCATCTGGACCGGTCGTATTGTCGCCGAAGAGCTGGTCGATTCCGTTGACGACAGGTGTTCCATTCCTTGTGCGTATTGGGCGAACAAGAAACATGAAGCTCGGTTGTTCGATCCAAGAGAGTGGAATTTTCTGTGTGGACTCTCGTCCAAAGCGAAATGAGTTTTGGCCGAGCAGATCAAAGAACACTGGCCATTGAGATTCTTTTGAGAAAGACAGACGCTCATCCTTTTTCGTTTGAATGATAAGGGGGGAGGCGCGTCGATCGCATTCATCGTTATTCACAGTCTGATTGTTGACATTGGCTAAGAGCGGAAGTGGCGCGAGTGCCGTCGTGGAATCGCGAGGGGCGGTGAATCGATAAGTTTGTCCGCCGACAATGATCGACTTGGGTTCGCTTGCAGTCGACATTGAGCTGAGCGCCATGATTGACGCTTCATATGGTTGTCCGGCTTTGAGTTCGCAATTGAAGAGGGTGATGTGACGTTGGTTTCTTGAGTCGCGCTTGATGACCGAAGAACGAATGTTCTCGATATTATCGTTTGCGCAAACCGGAACGCGGTCGCCGTTGGCGTTTGAGTAAATGACGACTTTAACGGTGTTCGCGGTTGCAAGATTGATCCCGGCATTCTGCTGCGACTGAAAGTTACTACACGTTGTCGCGATGGGAATCTTCACACGACTTGTGGGTAAAAGGTCGTCGTTGTTTAGGTCGGTGTTGTCATCAAGGGTTGAGTCGGCTTCGCGCGGGCTCGAAAGAACCGCATTTTTGAGAACTGTACTCTCTTTCAGTGCCACCTGTTTTTCCTCAAAGCCGATGGTCTCAAAACCATTCATCGAGCAAGCACTTAAGCATGTCATTGAAAGCACCGCTGCCAAGGTAGTCGAGTTAAGATGTTTCATATTTTCCCCCTGCGAAAAGTCACGCAGTAGAGCGAGGCTGCAAGGCAGGGACCCCGACTTTCCGTCAGAGATCGTCGAACAGCGCACCGGTCGGCGCTTACAAAATCGAAGTTATTATATAGTCTTGCGGATGGCGGGATGCTGGCAGCACAGCGAGGAGCTCCACCGGGGAGCCTGTCGACAGGTCAGTAAGCTGTCGAAATATCAAGCGAACTAGGGATTGGGCACGTTGAGAATGGGACAGGACAGGCTGTCCCGAAAGCAAGTGAGCTCAGGGTTTGGATGAACCCACACGATAGTGAGCCAGTTTGAAACCTATTCCTTGAGGCTCGCGTTGATCTCCTCATAGGTGTGCCCGTCGAGAATTTTCTCAACAATCAGCAGCGCCCGTTTCAGCTTGTCGATAAAGTGGCCAGATTTGGCGGTGCCGACGATGAAGCGTTGTGGATGTATCTTCCACGCTTCGCGGATGCGCTCATTGAGACGGAGAGCTTCTTCATGTGATTCGTTGCGAAGCGGATTGGTCGTGTCATAGCCGGCCACAGGAGCCGTGTCGAGATGAAGAACCCAATCATAGCGGCTGGCTTCGGTCGCCACGTCAGTGTTGACGGCATCGAGGTAGCCCTGTGGGCGCGTGCGATCGGGCCAGTAAGCCATGCCATCAAGGCTTCCGCGATCGCAAATCAAAAGCTTATCCGGATGTTCTTCTGTGAGCAGTTCTTCAACCTCGCGTTGAACAAAGAAGATGGCCTTTTGTTGGTGCGTGACGCCTTTGGGAGTTTTTCGCCTTGGCCAGCCGCCGCCAAACAAGATGCTGGCCGCCTCTGGTACCACGATCACTTTTTCAGAGAATTCGCGAACGACGGCTTGTGCAAGTGTTGTCTTGCCGCCAGAGGGGCCACCGGTGAGAACCAGTTTGATCGCTTGTTTGGGATCGTTGTAAACCGGATGCGACATTAAATCTTCCTTAGCGTCGTTTCAATTGCGCAATGATCGGAAAGGCTACTCCATGGTGGGTCTGAGTGACAATAAGCCTCTTTTGTCTCAAAGCCCCGGGTGTAGACGCGATCGAGAGTGAGGATTGGAAAGAGTGCGGGAAAGCTCTTGGCATAGTGACCGTGTTTTTCAAGAAAGACTTCTTTAAGACCGAGCTGTTCGCGAAAAACTGGAGTTACTTGCTTGCGCCAGTCGTTAAAGTCGCCAGCAAGGATGACGCGCTCGCCTTCTTTGATGTGGGAGCGAATGCGGTCGGCAATACGGCTGACCTGTTGGCGTCGGCCGTGGGCGGTTAGATCAAGGTGGACGCAGAGAAGGTGGAGTGGGCCTTCCGCCCATTCGACTGTGGCGTGCAGAATACCGCGCCGTTCAAACCGATTGTTTGAGATATCAATATTCTCGAAGGAAAGTATTGGATACTTCGACAGAATGGAGTTTCCATGGTGGCCGGCATCATAAACAGCATTCTTGCCATACGCGAAATGCGGCCAAACTTCGTCGGCGAGATATTCGAACTGTGCACCCGGCCAGTTCTCAATGCGCTTGGCGTGGCCGTTATGGTCGCCTTGAACCTCTTGTAGAAAAACGATCTCGGCCTCTGTTTTGCGAATCATGGTCCGCATCGAGTCGAGGACGAATCGGCGAGAGAGCGCGAAACCTTTGTGGATATTGTAACTGAGAATTTTGAGATCTGATTTCATCTATACCCAATATCTTATCAAGTAGTTCAGGATTCGTCCTAGTCGGGATCCCACCACGGTTCCGCGACTTTTAATTTCAATGGAGTTTTGGAGATCGATTTCAAATTGCCGACACATGACATGGACCGACTCGGCATGATTGAGCGTGACGTCGACCTCGAGATCATGAAGGAAGCTTCGGCGATTCATGTTGCTGGTGCCGATTGTGACGGCGTCATCGATGATGAGACTTTTAGCATGAAGAAAACGGTTCTGATATTCAAAGACGCGAATTCCACCTTTGAGGAGTGGTCGATAGTAAGCGCGAGCGATGAGCGGCATAAACCAAACGTCGGAACGATTGGGGACAAGAATCCGCACATCGACCCCTCGCTTGGCTGCGTGAACAAGTTTGCGCACGATATTGGACGGGGGTGCCAGATATGCGTTTTCAATCCACACACGCTGTTGGGCGAGATCAATTTTTCTAACAAACTTAAGGCGGTGAAAACGCCTGAGTCGTCGAGTAAAGTTCAGCGCCACAAGCGAGTCCGGGCCCTTTGACCTTGCAGCAAATAGAAAACGAAGTCGGCTGGGGCGAGGCCCAGAAGTCGCGTGGATCGGATGGGAGCGAATCCACGTGTGAGAAAAAGCAAACTTAAGATCGGCAATATGGGGTCCGGTGACGCGCGCCGCGGTGTCTCGCCACGCGCTTGCACCACTGACTCGTTCAGAATGGACTTTGCTGACGTTGATTGAGCCGACGTGGGCCACTTTGCTGTCCACGAGTGAGACTTTGCGATGAATGCGGCGGTTGAGTCGCCGCAAGAAGAGCGACTTCTTCGGGCGACGCTCGGGTGAGATGATGTGAAAATCAATCAGCAAACGACGCCAGAGTTCAGTGATGTGCAAGGGGTGATAGACTCGAATTTCAATTCCGCCAGCCGATTTGCTTTCAAGTTCTTTGCCGCGAGTTTGCCACCAGCCTGACGAGCCGATTCCATCGACGATCACGCGTACGCGAACGCCGCGGCTTGCGGCGTTGAGAAGGGCATTTTCAATTTGCTGTCCGATGGGATCGTTTTCGAAAATATAGACTTCGAAATCGATCGTGTCCTTGGCTCTTTGCCACTCTGAAATGAGTGAATCAAAATAGCGATCACCATCAAATAAGACGTCTTCGGTCTGCCAACTCATCCATGGCTCTCTTAGAGTCCAAATGCGAGGGTCTTGAGGCGATTGAGCCGAGCCTTTTCCTCCTCTGGAAGATGGAGACCCGACGAACCAGTGTAGCCAAGAAGAACGCTATCGCTGAGTTTTCCATAGCAGCTTTGGGCTGTTGGGGTTTTGGGATTGGCCTGAATGCAGAGTTCGTAGTAGCGCTCGTGAAGAGTCCAAAAGTTTAACTCACGTGTCGCTTCGGCCGCAATGCCGGCATAGAGCAAAGCCTTCGAGCGCAGCGCGGGATCTTTAGAACCTGCGGAAAGCCACTGGTGGAGGTCGGCGCTGGCGCGAAGATAGGTGATATCTTCTGAGCGACGAACCGAGTCACCAGAACGTTTCTCAGCACCCTTGATTAAATTTTCGGCGCGCGCGAGGCGGCTGTCAGCAGCGGCTTTCAACTTGGGCTCTTTGGCCCATTGTTCAACTGAGTTCAGCCAATCCTTTGCTGAGTCCTTCAAGGATTGAGGTGCGCTTTTGTTTTTTAGAATCGACTGAACAAACGATTTTGCTTCGGTCGGATTTTCTTTGTAGCGAATAGCGATGGCGAGGCCTGAGCGAACGGCTCGCTCCCAGCCAAAAACATCGCGATCGGCATAGGTCTGATCTTGAACGCCCTTGCGATAGGCCTCTAGCGCTGCATCAAACTGGCGAGTGGCGGCATAGTAGTCGCCTTGCCCGAGGGGAGAGAGTTTTGATGGGTCAAAGCCAAGTTCAAGTTTCGGAAAGCTCGGTCCGCTTTTAGTTTGTGTATGGCACTGAATGCAGTAGCCGATCGATTCGCGCAAAGTCAGGCGAGCATAGTCCTTGTTACCTGTCTGTAGCGATACAACTGCACGGGCAAGATCCTCGTCGAGCATTGATGCGATGGAATCGAAAGCTGGGTCGGCGCTTGGCTTCTTCAGCGTTTTGACTTGGTGGCTCAGTGCTTTTAAACGGGATGTTGCATCTTGGATCGGTTGTTCATTTTTTGGGTCGTTGAAGGCCTTGCCGTCAGCAACGAGTGGCAGAAGCTGGTTGAGCGCATGTGAGAGCTCTTGCATCTTGCTGCTCCAGTGTGGCGCGCCTGAACTGTCGATGGCACTTCCCGCTGGAGAGTCGCTACTGACATTCTCACTCGACTTTTCCTGAGTGCTGCAGGAAATCTGGGCTGTCATGAGTGCGGCAAAGAAAATGAGGGCGATGGCGTGACGCGACTGGAATTGAGGCTTGAGCATTTCCACTGTCCTTTCGTGAAGACAGCTCAAGCATAAGAGACTGTTTCTAGAGAGTCACGCGGCGCGGGCAGGATCGACATCGATCAGCTTAAAAAGCCCAAGACGTTCAAGCTCTCGTACGCGATGGATAAGGTTCATTTCAATGACGTCCGCGTTGCGAAGCTGGCTGGTGTTAAACACGGCTTTAGGCTGTTCGTTGAACGCCAGCTCCCATGCGGCTTTGAGCCTGGGCGAGAGGTGAGGACTTCGGCTTGAGAGAAGGAGCAGATTCAAGCATTCATCGCGGCTGAGAGTCTTGAGAAGTGACGCCACGGCGCCAGTTTCCCAGGCTAAAATTTTATCAATCGTCAGGACCTTGGTC
>JAEUWE010000472.1 GCA_016791465.1 Pseudobdellovibrionaceae bacterium | reverse complement strand
TCACAGCTCGCAGGTGGAGCGACGGAGATGTCGCCCGTTCTAAGTGAATCCGCAATAACGATTGGTTTTACGCCCGGCGAAGAGTCGTCAGGACTCAAAGAACGAACGGATGCATTCGTTCGTCTTTTGGCTGAGCGCACGGGACTGCGTCTGAGCTCCTACGTTGGCACAAGCTATGGCGATCTGATTGATAAGATGACTGAGCGGAAGGTCGATTTTGCATTTTTAAGCGCCTCATCATTTGTGGAAGCCGAGGCTCGTTGTGGCGCGAAAGTCCTTCTTAAGAAAGTGTGGGAAGGTCCCTTTTACTACTCCGTTCTTCTTGTGCCCGTAAAATCAAGAGTTCGCTCACTCAAAGAACTCAAGAAAAAGCGAATTGCGTTTGTCGATGAGAAGTCGGCATCGGGTTACCTGTATCCGCTGGCCGCGTTTCGGCAGGCGGGACTTTCAGAGAAGAACGACTTTGCATCGACAACATTTTCGGGTGGGCACGATCGATCGGTTCAGCTTTTGAAGCAAGGTTCTGTCGACGCAATCGCCGTGTTTTCGAATGATAAAGCGGGCCTTCAAACGGCGTGGACTCAACATGGTGGAAAGTCCAGCGATGTTCGAGTTCTTTGGTCGAGTGCGCCGATTCCAAACGATCCGTTTGTTGTTCGTCGGGATTTCTATGAAAAGTCTCCGAAGATCGCGCATGAGGTTATGTTTGGATTGATCGAGATGAATGAAGATCCGGCTGCAATGACGACAGTTCGAAAACTTCTTGGCATTCAGTCACTGATGCTTGCGACATCACAACAGTATGAGCCAGTTCGCGAAATGGTTCGTTTGCTCCGAGATGCAAAAGGAGAAGGAAAGTGACCAGCAGCGAGAATGTTCTTGAGGTGAGAGGCCTGCGAAAGTCCTACCGCAGTCCGATGACGAGAAAAAAGGTCGAGGCACTCAAAGGCGTGAGTTTTAATATTCAAGCCGGTACGATTACGGGATTCCTTGGCGCCAATGGTGCGGGCAAGACCACTTCTATTAAATGTCTTCTCGAACTCGCCTTTGCGGATGCGGGAGAGACGATTTGGTTCGGCAAGCCTGGCTTGAGTAACGAAGCGAAGTCGAAAATTGGTTTTCTTCCCGAGCGCCCCTATTTTTACGAGTATCTGACAGGAAGCGAGTTCTTGCGTTTTTATGGTCAGATTTCGGGCCGAATTTCACCGCGAGATCTTGAGGTGCGGGTGAAACAGTTGCTTTCGCGCGTTGGATTGAGCCATGCTGGCGAGCGTCCTTTGCGCGGCTATTCGAAAGGCATGTTGCAGCGGATTGGAATTGCTCAAGCGCTGATTCATCGGCCCGAGTTTGTCATTCTTGACGAACCAATGACGGGGCTTGATCCAGATGGTCGTCATGAAGTGAGAGAGATTATTCAAGAGGTTGCGGCTCAGGGGACAGCCGTTTTTTTCTCGAGTCACCTGCTGCCTGATGCCGAGAGTCTCTGCGAGCGTCTTGTGATTCTCAAAAAAGGTGAGTTGATATTCAATGGCCGCACGGATGCATTGTTAAGCGATTTGGCGCAGACCTGGCAGTTGATATGGACGGCACCAGGTGAGAGCGGCGTGAAACAGCTCGAGCTATCCTCGCTCACCGAAGTGCAACAGAAAATTGATGGACTGCGAAAGGCCGGATGCGAGATTCGGAATGTCAGCATGAAACGCGCGTCGCTTGAAGAGGTCTTTGTCAAAATGGCGTTTGATCCCAAGAGCGAGCCAGGGGCTCCGGAGGTAGGACGATGAATGCCATTTTTATCATAGCGAAAAATACGTTTCGAGAGGTCATTCGCGATCGAATTCTCTATAGTCTTGTTGTTTTTGCGCTCTTGCTTGTGCTGCTTTCTCTGGCACTAGGGCAGCTCTCATTTGATGAGAATATTCGTTTGTCGGCGAATTTTGGCTTCACTGGAATCCATATTTCAGCGATGGCTCTGGCTGTT
>JAEUWE010000437.1 GCA_016791465.1 Pseudobdellovibrionaceae bacterium | reverse complement strand
CCCCGACAACTGAAAATCCGTTTTTTAAAAACAACTCAGCTGACAATCCCGTTCCAGACCCGACGTCGACAATCACGCTCGGCGATTCGTTTGAACGCAGACCACAGCGCCAAACAAGGTCATTCACAAGTTCACTCGGATACCCAGGACGAAACTTAACGTAGTTCTCAACACGTGAACCAAACCGTTCGGTCGCCTTCATCGGATCTCCATACAAATTAGAAAAACCAAAAACAAACTGCGGCAATCAATGTTGGTGGCAACGCCGACAGCAAAAGTCCAAGCGGACTAATTCCATCATCGCCAAAGCTCGGGGCCAGAATCCCGTATCCTGCGGGATTCGGCGCATTCGCAATCACCGTCAACCCTCCACCGACAACCGCGCCTGCGACAAGAGCATATCGCGAAACATCACTCATCTCTGGAACCAACGAGCCAAGGTAGGTCAGCGCTGCATTGTCCGTGACGGCCGTTAATGCCGCTGTACCGACAAAGAGCGCGCCATTTTCAAGACTTAAAATCAATGGCTTGAGCCACCACCCTTGCGGACCACCCAGCACCACAAGTCCAGCAAGGAAAAAGCCCACGAGAAGCCCTTGCTTAAGCTGCAGCTCATCCTGGTACTCACGCGTGACATTCGCGACACCTAAGAAGAACAGAAAGAGTCCGACGAAGGCCACCATGTGATGTGCCGTCAGAACGATAAGAAAAACAAAAACCAGATGAACGAGATCAACTGCAATTGGCGTTCGAATCGCAGCAGGAGGACTGTCCTTCTTTTTAAATCCTTTGAGCTCATCGCGGAAGAAAAACATTGTCGCAGCCGCGTTGACGATACAGGCAACCACTGCTTTCCAACCGAAATGTGAAAACATGAATGCCGAGTCCCAGTTCCACTTCGCTGCGACCATTAAAACTGGCGGCGCAGCATAGGACGTCAGCGTTCCGCCAATTGAAACGTTCACAAAAAGTAGACCCAGCGACGCATATTTGAATTTGAGATTCTTTGATCGCGAGAAGAACTGCTTAAGAAGCATCAACGCCGACACGGTCATCGCCGCCGGCTCTGTGATCAAACTTCCAAGCAATGGCCCCACCACCATGAGGGTCACATACTCCGCCATATTCCGGTTTCCCGGAAGAAGTCGAGCAAGAGCTGCAATCAAACGTCCCGCAAAATCCAGAATCGGGCGCGTCGCACAGACCGTCATGATCACGAATACAAAAACTGGCTCGGTAAAATTGAGCGACTCAAGATAGTCGACCGCATGTCTTGGCGACATGACCGCTGTCAGGAAGAGAACAAAAACTCCCGCCCACAAGCCAAAGACAACTTCAACCTCTCCAAGAAGGTGAAACACATTTTCGCCAAAAGAACCCTGCGGGTATCGATGAGCGAGCTTTTGGAACTTCTTGGTCAGAAACGTATGAACAATGGCAGTAAAGAAAAGAACCGCAGCTAAAATCTCAAGGCCATGCGAAAGCACCATTCCCTAACCCTTCTTATCAAGGCCGACAAAAAAGATCTCTTTACTCATCGAGCGCGTCGACTCTGGCTTTACAAACTCCACTTTTCGAAAGACGTTTTGAAACTGTTTTCGAAGTGCCGCAAAATCGCCCGACTCAAAGAACTTACAGACGAAGGCTCCACCTGGCTTTAAAAAACGCGATGCCGTCTGCAGCGCAAGCTCGCAGAGCTCCATCGAGCGCGCCTGATCGGTAAACTTAATTCCCGTCGTCTTTGGAGCCATGTCCGAAATTACAACGTCAAACGGCGGCTCAAATCCGTGTTCACGAAAGACATCCTCAAGCTTTAAGTCGCGAAGATCGGCCTCAATAAACACGGCGTTGGGCAAACTCACCGTCACCGGTTGCAGATCGACGCCCAAAACTCTTCCGCGCTCGCCGACCTTTTGCGAGGCATACTGCGACCAGCTGCCAGGCGAACAGCCAAGGTCCAAGCAGACCTGCCCGCTTCGAAAAATCCGGTACTTCGTGTCGATTTCTTGCAGTTTATAAACCGAACGCGCTGCGAAGTTCTCTTTCTTCGCCTTCAGAAAAAATCGATCCCGAGGATTGTACGACATAGAGCATTAAAAAAGACTGATTCCCGTCAAAGATCAATCAATTCCTACCATCATTGACATGTCTCGATAAAGACACAGCTTATGTTTGAGGCGCTGCAAACGCCGCAAAGGAGTCAACATGGGAATCAACACGAACCTCGATCAAACACGCTGGCCCATTCTTGCTCTACGCAACTTGGTCTTGGTCCCTGGAATGACCGTCCCCATTCGCGTCGGACGCTTGCAATCCATGCTAGCACTCAAGCGCGCCCAAGAAATGACTTCTGCGGGCTCCCCCACGCAGCTCGTCGTTACACTCCAAAATCTGGGTGCCAATGACGACCAGTCGGCTCTTGTTAAAGTCGAAAGCCTGCACCAAATCGGTGTTATCTGTGAGATCGAGAAATCCAAGGGCTCTGAAACCGACGGTTATCAACTTTTGATCAAAGGCCTTGAACGCGTTCGCCTGCTGAATATCAGCGAGGACGCTTCCACGCACCTTCTCGAAGCCGAGGTCGAAGTCCTCGCCGACACCGGCGAAACAGGCGACTACGCCCGACTATTGACAACAATGAAAGAGGCGGCTCGTGATCTCGTTCAGTTCTTACCCAATGGTCAAGATCAGATCGCTTCGCTCATTGAGGAAATCGAAGACCTGCGCTTTCTCACCTATGCCACGATAGCCAATCTCGATATTTCAATCGGAGAAAAACAGCGCCTCCTTGAAATCGACTCGCTCGCGGACCGAGCCTCGTCTGTGATTGAGGTGATGGCAAAAGTGCGTTCAGAGCTTCAAGTAAAAAGCGAGATACGCGATAAACTTCATTCAAAACTCGGAAAGTCGCAGCGCGACGCCATCTTGCGCGAACAGATGAAAGCCATCCGCGAAGAACTCGGCGATGAGCGCTCGGACTCGGACCGTCTCGACGACTATCGCGAGAAAATCAGCAAGAGCAAAATGCCCGAGGAAACTCGGAAAATCGCTCTTGATGAGCTCAAGCGTCTCGAGTCCATGAATTCGCAGTCGCCAGAAAC
Source organism: Pseudobdellovibrionaceae bacterium (assembly GCA_016791465.1). Classification (GTDB taxonomy): domain Bacteria; phylum Bdellovibrionota; class Bdellovibrionia; order Bdellovibrionales; family JAMPXM01. The sequence continues at coordinate 3,317 of JAEUWE010000437.1, read as the reverse complement.
ACATGTGATTCGCAACTACCTGGATTTATTGCTGGCGCTGCCATGGGCTATCGATGATGACTCAACACCCCCTATTGACATTGCACATGCACGCGAATCGCTCGACCGCGACCACTATGGACTCGATAAAGTAAAGAAACGCATCATCGAACACTTGGCCACGATCAAACTTCGCGGCGGCAGCCGCGGCATGATTCTTCTTTTGGTCGGCCCTCCAGGAGTCGGCAAGACATCGCTTGGAAACTCGATCGCGAGCGCCATTGGGCGCAAGTTTGTACGCGCTGCACTTGGTGGAGTTCGCGATGACGCCGAAATACGCGGTCACCGTCGCACCTATGTCGGCGCGATGGCCGGTCGAGTCATACAAGGTATTAAGCGCGCCGGCGTCATGAATCCCGTCTTCATGCTCGACGAGATCGACAAGCTCTCGCGTGGTTTTAGCGGCGATCCGGCGTCAGCACTCCTCGAAGTACTCGACCCCGAGCAAAACCACGCCTTCCACGATCACTACCTCGATGTTCCCTATGATCTTTCAAAGGTTCTGTTTATCGCCACAGCAAACTCCCTCGAAGGGATTCCTGGGCCTCTGCTTGATCGCATGGAGGTGATCGATCTCTCCGGCTACACTTCACTTGAGAAACTGCACATCGCTCGTCATCACCTGTTGCCAAAACAATTGGAAGAGCACGGACTCAAAGCCACCGATGTTGCGATTTCAGATGAGATTTTGACCGCGATCATTGGCCGGTACACTCGCGAGGCTGGGGTACGCACGCTACAGCGTCAGATCGCGGCACTTTGCCGTTCTCTCGCCGCGCGGGTCGCGGAACGGCCAGCAGCGGACTCAACACCCACTTCTCCGATCATGGTTGCCATCGACGATCTCGACGAGATCTTTGGACAAGCACGTGTGGATCACGAAGAGGCTCTCAGTTCCGCTCCCGCTGGCGTCGTCACCGGTCTCGCGTGGACGCCTGTTGGTGGCGAGATCCTCTTTGTCGAAGCGACATCAATGCCGGGAACTGGCAAGCTCGTGCTCACTGGGCAGCTGGGAGATGTGATGAAAGAATCAGCACAAATTGCGCTGACACTGATTCGCAGTCGGTTGCCGCAAATCGTGCAAGCGATTGATTTCGACAAACGAGATTTTCACATTCACGTTCCCGCCGGAGCAATTCCCAAAGACGGCCCCTCGGCCGGTGTGGCGATGGTGACGGCCCTGACTTCACTGATGACCGGGAAGCCGGTAAGCCCGAAGATCGCAATGACTGGAGAAATCACTCTTCGCGGCAAAGTCACACCGGTCGGTGGCGTTAAAGAGAAAATCATGGGGGCCCATCGTGCGGGCGTCACACATGTGATTATCCCAAGAAAAAATGAACGCGATCTCAAAGACGTTCCAGAAGAAATCAAAAAGAGCATGACCTTTACTCTGGCCGATGACGTTTCCGATGTGCTTCGCCCATGTATTGGACTTGAGCTTCCCCCACAGGATCCGACCACCGGTCTTTGGGGAGTATTTCAAGCTGGAACCGCAGGACCGCACTTGACCTGATCGGAATGCGAACTAGAACAAGCTCATGGCAGTGAGCAAAGTCAGTGGTTCGCATCCACTGAGCATTATTCCACTCGATTTTGAGCTCGATATCGGCACCGTCGCCGATATCGATTTGGATCCCATGATCGCGGATTGGTCGAAAGACAGCGCCAAGCAAACCCGATCAGAGGGCAGCCATACCCTCGATGAGCTCAGCGAAGATCCACTCAATCCCGAGCATTTCATCAGTATTCAAGGGACACCCCACGGCCAGGCCCTCTTTGTTGGTCGACGTCGACTTCCACTTCCGGAGCAATGGACCAACCCCGATTTTCCTTTTGTGCGCGCACTTCCAAATGGAAATATTCTTATTTCCGATACCGGCTTTGCGCTCGCCAATGGCAAAAACACCTGGATTCTATCAAATCAAGGCGACATCTGTGCTCACTTTGGTATCGGCAGTGCCGCCGTGGACGTGTTTGGCCTTTTGGGCGGAGTGATTGCTGTCGCCTACCACCCCATGTCAGCCAAACGCTTTGGCCACCGAATCGAACCCCAACAGCGAACGGCGATCGCCTTCTTTGACTCGCATGGCCGATTGATCTCGAGCTACAATCACGAGGCCTCTCGGCAAAATATTTGGGCCGACAATGTTCGCTGTATGACTCGAATTTCGCCGGTTGAGCTCCTCTTTGCTCCCGAAAAGTGCACCTCGCACGGCGAGAACGTCGACAATCCGATTGTTCTCTACAATTGCGCATCAAAAGAAAGCATAGTGTTTTCAGCACCTTATAAGGCACCAGAAGCCATCTCCATGCATCAAACTCGCGATGGCATCCCCTGGATCCTCCTTGCCAGCCCCGATGGTTTCGAAGACCAGGTGATCGCATTTGACCCGGTACGAAAAATAAGTCACTATCTCGGGGCTTTTGTCGGGATTTTTCGCGGACTTGCGGTTCCGAGTCAGCATCGATATGGTCGAATGCTTCAAGGCGACACTCAAAAGAGTCGCAGCCTTGAAATTCAACCTGCGATGGATTTCTCGAGCGATCGAATCTGCGGAGGGTTTCTGGCACAAGAGTTTGCCGCAGGATACGACTGGATCAGTCCAAGCGACGGCGAACTTGAAGTGTACGAAGCAAATGGTCAGACGAGTCATCACGATGAAGCGCGCACAGAAGGCGATCTTCAGCACGATACGAATCCTGATCTGAACTCGAATTTGTGAATGGTTTTTTATTATAGGTTTTTTTGAGTCTAATAGGAGATAGGAATCGATGGCTCGACTGGCAATGAGAGTAAAAGAGGACAAGCGTTCTAAAATGACAGCTCGCCACTTGGCGAAACGAGTTGATCTGCGCGCGAAGAGCGTCAACATGAAGCTCTCGGAAGAGGAGCGCGATGCAGCCCGTTTGGCACTTCAAAAACTGCCGAAGAACTCTGCTCCTGCTCGCATTCGCAATCGTTGCAAACTGACAGGTCGTGCACGTGGTTACATCGGCAAGTTTGGTCTTTGCCGTAACGAATTCCGTCGCTTGGCCAACTACGGTCAGATTCCTGGCGTTACAAAAGCAAGCTGGTAACGGCACTCACGATTTTTTCGTGAACCGCAAAAAGACTCATCCTTAGGGATGGGTCTTTTTTTTGCCCTGCGCGCAAGAGCGATCAGCGAATCAATCGTTGGCATCCTATTAAGAAACCTGAATCGGCAATTTTTTCCCCGGCCATCGGGCCGAATTCCGTCTAGCCAGACGCCGCGAAAACCCACATGGGAAGCGTT
>JAEUWE010000423.1 GCA_016791465.1 Pseudobdellovibrionaceae bacterium | reverse complement strand
TGATGGATAACGAGAAGATGCCGTTTGCGATGCTGCCAAGCGAGGCGCAGCAGCTCCTTCGTTCACATGAGACATGTAAGAGTGATCTCAACGCGCTCTGCCCGCCGAGCAGTGGTGAGGCGGCTCTGCCTGTCGCATGGCACGGTCATGGCCCGGGCGTGGGCCTAAGGGCTTCGGCTGAGCTTTCGCAAATTCCGTATTCGTTTGATCAGTCGCTATCAGTTCGAGAGGTTTTTCCAGAGGGAAAACTCGATGCGGATCTTCAGCAAGTCGATTTGCGCACAACCAACAGCTGGCGCATGCGGCTGGCCGATGTGCCGACACCTGAAATGCTGGAGGTGCAACTCGTGAACGCCGTTGCGCCGTTTGTTCTGTGTAGCAGACTCGCGCCACTCATGCGTCGCGATAACACCGGCATGAAGCACATGGTGAACGTGACGGCGATGGAAGGAAAATTCTATCGCTTCACCAAAGCGGATCGCCACCCGCACACCAATATGGCGAAAGCCGCACTCAATATGCTCACGCACACCTCGGCAAGCGACCTCGCCAAAGACGGCATCTACATGAATGCCGTCGATACCGGTTGGGTCACCGACGAGGATCCCGCGGTTTTAGCGCAGCTCAAACAAGAGGTTCACGACTTCCAACCTCCGCTCGACATCGTCGACGGTGCCGCGCGTGTTTGCGATCCATTCTTTGATGGCATCAACACTGGCAAACACTGGTGCGGAAAATTCCTGAAAGATTACTTCCCAATCGATTGGTAGTTCCTGCGGTTCCGCGGTCACCTTGGACGTCCAGAAAACGCTGCGTCATTTTGCTGACGAGTGCTGCGGTGGCTTGTCCACCGAACTGTCGAGTGGTTCGCTTGCCGTCAATATCTTCGACGGCGACGGTTCTTCCATAATTTTGAGCTTGAGGTGAGTGCGAGGTGATACGGCACGGGCCTTGAATTATCGAGTCATAACTGTTCTTGCTCGCGTGGATCACATTGAGACAGCTCCATGGGGGCGAAGGGAGATAGTCGTGACTATCAAAAATCAGCACGGAAAAGGCATCGCTCGACTATCTCTGACGACCCTGATGGCATTGGTCAGTTTCTCATCGGCCCAGATGGCAAATGCTGAATCTGAGGCGAAGCCCAGTGCGGCGGCAAAGAAGAAGTTCGAAGATCGGATGCAGCTCAAATATGCGACCCAAGTTGCGCAGATCAATAATCAGTGGGACGCGAGCAAAGTTGTGCTTAACTTTGTTCCTGAAACTCGGAACGCGACTCAGTTTCTTTCGAAAAATGTAGAGGTTTTCATCGCCGATGACCGCGGAAAAGTGTCGATGACGGTTGAGGCTGCAATGCACGAATATTTAAAACAGTTCGATCGGGCGATGGCCGATGCAAGAAAGACGAACGTCGGTCGAAGTAAGCCATTTCCCGATGTTTCGACCAAGATGACTGCACAAGTTTTTGATCAGGCCGTAGCGCGAGCTCGGCTCGCGATGTCGCGATATTCGTTGCTGCAGGCGCAGCTGAGAAGGAATTTTTTAGATTCATTTGGAGCTTTGCGAGACTTGGTTCCCAAAGACGAAATGACGTTTACAGAGCAAGGCAAGGGCGCGCGGATTGGCAATATGGCTGAACTATTGCCCCGTCTAGACGTCAGGTTTACTGAGATCGCAAGTGAAACATTAGAACGAGGCGGCGGGACACTGCAGTACAATGAATTGTTGAAAGTGCAGAACTCTCTAAAGGCCGGAACGCCTGAGGAGTCAGCCGTCCATGCAAAGACATTCCTAAGCCGCAACTTGGATATTATCCGCGCGGTTGAGGCAAAGGGTGTCGAGGTTGCACGTAAATCAACGATTGTTGATGTGGCCAACTTTAATCGAATGGCGCCCGATCACAAGCAAGCGCTTGAGACGGCAAAGATGAGACAGCCAGTTGGCCTACAGGTTCAGCGTGTTCTTGATAAGATTCCACGATCGCAGATTGCCAGCGGACGGGTCACGCTTCTTGTTGGCGCGGCCGGGTTTATGGCGAGCAGTGCAGTGGTGGCCGGCGAGGCTGAAGCGGTCGATTCGACAGCGAGCGAAGGAAAAGCGGAATTTAGTCGCGAATGGGCACGCACCTCGCCACGCAAAACATCGCGCTAGAAAGTGACGCCGTCATGCACAAACGAGCACTCCTCATTTCACTTTCGATTCTCGTTTTCGGCCTTTCGCTCAAGGCGCAAGAGACTGTCAATGGTGTCGAAGTTAAGGTGGATCCTGAGGAAAGCGTTCTTCTTCGTCCGCGAGAGACAAACTTCACTCGATTTATTGAACAGACTGATGCTCGAGTCGAGATGAAGCGGGCTCTCTCTGAATTTCAAGATGCCTCGAGAGAGGCTCGCCGCTCGTTTCTCTCACTTCATCAAAATATGCAGCGACTCAGCTGGAGCAACCGCGGCGCTGTGAAGCTTGGTGTGTATTCCGCGAAGGACAAGGTGAACTTTCGTATTTATGAGGCAGCGGCGCAAAGGGCGATGGATGCCTATACGAAGTTTTATAAAATAAAAGCGAACGCGGCAGAGGTCTATGCCCAAGCATTTGAGATCGAGCCAGGAGTTCGAGTTCAGCAGAACGGCTGGAGCCACGAAAAGTTTATCGGAAAAGATCAAGCCCTGTTCATGGCTCAACTCGACGGCGGTTACAAGGGTGTGCCTATCGACTTTATTGATCATCTTCGTCGAGTTGAGCGAGAGATGAAAGAGCTTCCAGAGAAAGAGCTCAACGTCAATTCGAAGACAAAGGTGCTCACGGCACAGGGAGCATTGGACGAGCAACTGAACCGGATGAGTCGCGCTGAAAAGGAAGGGGTATCTCTGCCGGCGAGACACCTGATGCGTCCTGAAGCGAACTGGGGCAAGAGTTTATCGAACAAGATAACGGATCTCAACTTGAAGCGGGCGCGAGCCGGCGGCAGCGGTGGTCTGGCGATTGCGACCGGTGTTGCGGCGGCTCTCGCGAGTGGCGTTGTGAGCGCGGGGGAGGCGACCAGTGCCACCGATGAAGACCACAGCGCCGATTTTACTCGCCGTTCGTGGGCGCGGCCGACGCGCAGGACCTCGCGCTAGGCTTTAGCGAACGGCCGCGCGAATTTCCTTTTCAAAGGCGTTGGCGTACCAGCCAAAATAGTTTTCCTGCGGCGTTGTTCGCTCTTGGCGAAAGCGCTCGGCTGCGTAGAAAGCGCGTTGGTATTCATTCCCTAGGTTATAGAGGGTCGCGGTGACGCCGAGGTTCCCTGAAACATCGAAACACGAGACATCGCGGTAGATCTGCATGGCCGTTTGTAAATACGCTGCGATGTAGTGAATAGTCGCCTTGGGATCGAGCACGGTCTGAAGCGAAGATGCGAAATCTCCGAATTGAATTTTCTTATATCCGCTGGTTTTTGCGACGACATCGTTGAGCGACCAAACTAAAACCGGATTGAACTGTGCGATACCATAGGTGCCGATACCGCTGAGTGAAGAGCGAAGATAGGCTCCGTCGTAGGCTGACATAAAATAGTCGACACATTTCCATTTCCAATAGTTTGAAATCGATGCCGACATGCACGCTCTGACTTCGGGATCCTTTGTCAGCTCTTGAAGCTGCGTGGATTTTGCGGCCAGCTGTGCGCCTTTGACGCTGCTGAGTTTATCTTGCAAGGCGCGATCGAGAAAGCCATTGAAGCTCATTTCGACAACAATCGGAGCCAAGACAAGCGCAGGATCGATATTGTATGCGCGACCGACTTGTTTGATCTCGCTGATAAGCCCGAGGTGTTGGAGTTCGCGCAGAATCTCGGGCACCCGTCGTGCGCCAAAGGCCAGGATCTCTTTAGTCGCATTGGCGTCGGGCTCGTTTGGTACCGAGATTTGCTCAAACGCCAAGAGGCGCAGTTTTGAGTTTCGCGGAAGTGATGGAATGTTCGCATTTTGATTGCCAGGTGGGAGTCGTTGAACATCGCGATCCGAGCAGGCCCGATACGGAGCTCCGCCAAGGAAGGGGTTTTGCGCGAGTGCTGGGGAGCCGAGCAAACAGCCTATTGAGAGGGCGATCACAGTGCGATTGAAGTGAGAAAAAATCATAGGCTCCTGCCGAAAATTGGACCTTTTCATGCCTGCCGACTTCGTCTATGCGAGTCGGTCACTGCACGGGTTTGTTATGGCGTTTCGACCCTCCGACATATTGCGAGCATGATGCCGTTGTTTGCGGCGCAGTTGATATGGGATTCATGTGACCAAAGAGTTGACACTGTCGACGGATGCTCGGGCATTTGGAGTGTGACAAAAGTCGAGTCTGTGCCTCAAATGCCGGTCCGAAAAGGCCGATAAGAAGGTCGATGGATCGTCTCAGGCGAGCTTTCATTTTAGCTGTATTTTTATATGCGGGGGCTGCAGAGGCTCAGCTTGTCGATGTGCCTCCATCCAAGCAGATGATGGATGGCGTTTGTCTCGATACTCAAGGCAAGGAAAGTGTTCCGCGCGATGTCGGTAGTGGTCCTGACGTTGACGTGAGCTATCTTCAGAAAATTTCAATATGCCTCGATAAAGGAACCTGCAAAAAGAGGACGACCTGTGCGGCACAGAAGACATGCTTGAGCCGCGAACGTCTCGAGTATCTTGAGCGTGTGGGTATGATGCCGATGGGTCTGAAAAATCCGCAAGAATACTTTAAAGCGGCGGCGCCGCTTGCGTCGCGGATGAGCTGCTATGAGGATCAAGCCAATGTCGAACGCAAAGTCCTTGAGCTTGATGACATCTTGAAGAAATCAAAGAAGCTGATGCCCTATGAGACATTGCTGTCGACCGAGCTTACGCTCGGACTTGCCCAGCGGGGCAGAGATTTTATCAAAGACAATCGAGCAGCAATACTGGCACTGGCCGACTGCTATCAGCTGGATGCCGAGTACGACGAACGAGTTGTTTCTTATGCGTCAGTCCCATTGAAACTGAACCCTGCTGCGAAGCTGGCGCTCTACGAGAAATCGGACTTGAGAAAGCGGTCTGAGGCGCCGTTTTGCGAGGGAATCTGGAATGGTACGGAAAGTATATCGGACTCGTTAAGTAACCTTACGGAGTTGCGTCAAACTCTTCTTGCCATGCAGCTCGATGAGTACCGACGGTCGCATAGCACAGCCGAATTCTCGGTGATCAATGAGAATCTCGCGGCCGGCAAGCTTCCGGCGGACGAAAAGTTTCGCGTTTTGAAGCCGAAAGATTGGATCTATTTGGCTCGCAATCCGCTGTATTCCGATGCGCCGAAGGCCATCGCTCCGGCGACTGCGGACGAGATGCGCGGAATGAATGAGTTCTATAAAGGCCTCTCGAAGCGCTATCCCGAAGTTAAAATGGATGAGGCGTTGCTATCAAATCTCAATCGCTTGATTGGGAATGATCCCATGGTGATCTATTTCGATAAACCGCAGCCGACGAGCGCAGACTTGGCCAAAGCATTTCGACAGTATGCTAAAAACTTAAAGTCGGAGAGTTTTGAAGATGAGCTTTCTGACTTTCAATTTTACGAGTATCCGAAGTTGGTTGGACACATTGTAGATGAGTACCCACCGGAGATGCGTGGTGACGTCTGTGCGGTTGCCGAATATGTCCATCGAAGAAGTCGTGAGATTGCAGAGTTGCCGGCGACCATGTTGATGGATGTGACAACAGTTGCGGGACTTGGTGGAGCATTCAACATCCCAGTCCTGCTCAAAATGAGTGGTGCAAAGGCGGTAAAGGGCATGGCTGGGCGCACTGGCGCATTTCTATCGGCGGGAATGGTGCCGGGGATGGCTTTGATGACGGATATGGCGATCACTCAAGGCCTTGCCGTAAAATTTGAACGAGACATGTGTCAATCGTTTCAGAAAGAGTCGAATGCGATGTGCCGTCCGGATAAGATCAATCGCAATCTGATTAATCTGCAGATCCAAGGCGCGATGATGGCGGCGATGCCAGTCGTCATGAAGGCGACGAGCTCGTTCAGTGCGGCACGGGCAGCGAAAGCTTCACAGGCCGAGGCTGTGAAGGCCGCACCGGCGAATACATTCCGCCGACACAAGAGCGAACGGAAGCGCTAGTGCTTCTTTGAATAGCCGTCGAAGTTGCGTGGCATCGCAACCCAGTCGCGGAGTGCGAAAATCGTGCGAAAGTAGGGGAGATACGGAAGTGGGCCGAAGGCGGATGGGCCGGCCTCTTGATAGGCGTCATCGTCATAGAGTGCACGGAACACTTTAACTCGGCAGATTTTTTTCGCACGCTCCGCTATTTTGTGGAGAACTGCAAAGTTATCGATGTAAGCGCGTTCCATCGGCCACGTGCCGGTGAGTTCGTCCTCAAGCGCCAGTTCGACGGGAAGCTGCTCGTTGATCGCGGCGCAAAAACCTGGCGGGATCTCTTCCGCAAGACCGATTTCGGCAAGTCGTTCTGGAGGTGTTGCAAGACGGAAGTAGCCGCGCGTGGCTTTCATCGCGCGGAGGGCGCGCATCGAGGCGTTTTTATCGACCGGCGACCATTGTGCAGGCTGGATCCATCCGCGATCAAGGTATTCGCGGTAGGCGCGGCGTTCGACATCAAGCACAGTGAGTCCAGCCGACGCCATCTGAAAGTTTTCGGTCGAGAGAAGAAGTGAGGCGAGCTGGCGGGTTTTGGCCAAAGCTTCGATTGGATTAAAATCGGCCGAGCCCTTAATTAAACGAACTTTAATTGCACTGAGGATGTCGAGAGTTTCTGGGAGCGGAAGAAAAGAGTGAAGCGTAAAGATCTTATTCTCTGCGATCAGCTTCAGCGGCGGTGCGGATTCGATATCCCAGCGTTCGCCGGTGTCGATTGCGTCGAGAAAGCCAAGGTCGGCGCTGAGCTTCTTGATAAAGGAACGACTCTTGATCCAGTCATTTTGATAGCGGAGCAGAAATTCGCGAGTGGCCTTGGCGACGAGTGGAGTTTTGCGACCGTAGTCGACGGTGGCCTCTTGGTCAGCGCCCCAGTAAAGCAGAGGGTTCAGCTTTGGCCCGACGTCTGTTTTCTCATTGAGTTCGGCTTGCGGCAGTGCGGGCTTGAAGAAGCTTGCAGAATTAAGGAAGTCGCGATCGCCGAGGTAGGTCTCGCGATAGTCGACCTGTTCCTGAACAATCTCTTCAACCTGTCGGTCGATGTCTTTTCGCAGCAGCGCTTCGGTGCCGATGATTGTCGCGGCCGTGAGTGTGAGGAACGACCCTGATGCAATCACCAGGGAAACAATCACGGCCTTTCGACTTATGCCGGTTGAGTGCTCAACCAGGTTTTCACGTATATTTTCCACGCCTTAATAGCATTGTTCATCTCTATGCGCGCAAGCTCAAGCTCTGCTCGCTTTTCTTGTAAACTAATATGCATTTGCTCACTCATGCGGCGGACTTCGGCAGTTTTTGAGATGCGGTACTCATTGAATTCGGCTTTGTGGCGGGCGAATTCGGTCTGGATTTCCTTCCAGCGCTTTTGCGTGTTGACGATGCGCTCGCGAAGCGCCTGGACCCGCTCGGAGCTTGCGCCCTTGGCGACGATCCGTTTTTCCTCCATTGTAATGCGGGCCTTCAGGATCTCTTCGGGCGACACTTTTTTGAGTCTGTGCGCCAGGCCAATCGCTGCTAGCGTGCGAATGCACCACTTTGTTGGATCCCATTGGTACCATCGAATGCCATTTCGATAGTCTGCTTGGAAGAAGTGGTGATAGTTGTGGTAACCCTCGCCAAAAGTCAGAAAGGCCATGGTTACACTGTCCTTGGCTGAGTTCCGGTCGGTATAGGGTTGGCTGCCAAAAGTATGAGCTGCGGAATTGATCAGAAAAGTGCTGTGTTGCGAAAGCACGATTCGCAAGAGGCCGCCGACGAGCATGCCGGTTCCAAAACCAAAACCAAAGAGCAGCCCGAGCAGGCCCGGAACAATGAAGCCCATAAAAATCGCAATTAAAACATAATAATTGTGCTGAATCCGAATCCAGCGGTTTTTCCAAAGATCCTTGGCGTAGACGTTGGCTTCAGGATGGCGATCGCGCATCAGCATCCAGCCGAGATGGGCGTAGAAGAATCCGCGATTGATTGAATACGGATCTTCGTCTGTATCTACTTCGCGATGATGGCGGCGGTGATCGGTGGACCAGCGAACGGCCGATCCCTGAAAGGCCATCGATGCGATCAGGAGAAAGAGAAATTGAATGAACGGTGGAACATCAAAACTGCGGTGAGAGAAGTAGCGATGATAGGCCACCGTGATACTCATATTGCTGATCGTGTAAAGGATGACAAGAAACGCGGTGAGGCCCCAGCTCCAGCCGTTCCTGTAGATATGAAGGGGAACGAGAATAGCCGCGAGTATAGGCGTGACGATCAAGAATATGGCGCTGACCCAGTTGACCTCATGGAGGAACTCGCGAAAGCTCATGGCCGAGTAGGGTTTAAGCGTGGCGACGGGGTTTGCCTGCTCGGCAGTTGGTTCAGAACTCATTCGCACTCCTTTGCGCTCCGTCGTATCGATTGGTGAAACATCGACGATGACAGTCCTGTTTATGATAACTTCGACTGTGAAATGAAGCCACGACAAATCTTAGACAGAAATGACGTTCTTTGGCTTAGACTTTCTTGGCATGATTCAGAAGATGAGGGGAGTTGAGCGATGCGTAAAATGATGCTTCAGGTCGGGTGCGCTGTATTCGCCTTGGCGGCATCGGTCGCTTTTGCCGCCGCCGGTGCTGAGCCTATCAAAATTCTTTTTATCGGTGATTCGCTGACACAGGGCTACGGGGTGCGAGCGGAGGAGGCGTTCCCGGACGTGGTGGGCCGACTTTTGGAGGCGCGCGGGCACAAGGTACAAATCGTCAATGGTGGTATCAGCGGCTCAATGACAGCGGCGGCCGATCAGCGCCTGCGTTGGTACCTCAAAGCGAAACCTGCAATTGTCGTATTTGCTCTAGGGTCGAACGATGGGCTTAAAGGTACACCGGCCGATGTGATCGAGGCGAATTTGGATCGCGCGATTCAGTACGCCAAGGCGAACGATGTGCGAGTGGTGCTGACGGGCCAGAAGATTTTCAAAAATTTTGGCACGGACTACGTGAAGGCTTTCGACGGTGTATTCCCGCGGCTAGCGAAGAAGCATCGAGTGGTCTTCATGCCATTTCTTTTGGAGGGAGTCGCGTTGAAGGCGGAGCTCAATCAACCTGATGGACGTCATCCCAATGCGGAAGGGCATAAGCGCATTGCCGAGAATCTTGTTAAGCTGATCGAAGCGATGATCATGCCGACGACCGAATCGAGAATGGATAAGAAGTAAAATGCACGTGCTTGAAGTTAAAGATGTGAGCAAGTCCTTTCCATTGCCTTCCCAAGATGGCGATAGTGGAGCGAATCGTCTTTCTGTTTTGGGAGGCGTGTCGTTTGTCGTTGAGCATGGCGAGACGGTCGCGATTATGGGGCCATCTGGAGGCGGAAAGTCGACGTTGCTCTCACTTCTCTCTGGCCTTGATCGCCCGGACCAGGGACAGATCATGGTTCTTGATCAAGACATCGCGGCAATGAACTCGACTGAGCTGAATTCCTTTCGCGCTCGGTCGATCGGCATTGTCTTTCAACAGTTTCAGTTGCTTGAGCACTTCACCGCACTCGAGAATGTTCGCTTACCTCTCGATCTTCGTGGGGTGCCCGCGCGTGAGGCTGATCGCATCGCGCATGAGAAGCTCGATCGTGTCGGCCTCAAAGACCGGTCGCATCACTTCCCAGATCAGATGAGTCGCGGCGAATGTCAGCGAGTGGCCATTGCGCGTGTATTGGCGATGGGTGCTCCGTTGATTTTTGCGGATGAACCGACCGGAAGTCTTGATGCGAAGAATGGAAAAGCGGTGATGGATCTGCTGTTTGCGTCGGCCAAGGAGCTGGGGGCGGCCGTGGTTCTGGTGACGCACGATGCGGAGCTCGCCAAGCGCTGTCATCGAACTCTAAAAATCGAAAACGGTCGGCTCTCGTGATTCCCCCGTTGAATCGATTCATCGTCACTGAGATTCGGCGGTCGATCCGCTCGACCGGTGCGATTCTTGCGGTTCTCAGCATCGGCCTTGTCGGTCCTATCTTGACTGACGTTTTGCGAACCTCGGTACTGGCGTTTTTAAAAGAAAATGCGCGCCACGTGTTGACCGCTGATATTGCGGTCAGTGCATTTCGTCCGATCACTGACGAAGAGCTGGAAAAGGTTGGCCGTCGGTTTAAAGTTGATCGTACCACGCGTGAAGTCGAGTTTGTCTCGATGGTGGCGGGTCGCGAAGCGAAAAGTCTTTTACTTGAAGTGCACGCGGTCGATGCGGATTTTCCATTGATCGGTCAGTTTGAGATTGAGTCGAAGATGCAAGTCGAGAAGCCAAAACTTTCGAGCGGTGAAGTTTGGCTCAGTCGGGACGCCGCGACTGTTCTCGGCTATAAACAGGGCGATGAGTTGAAGATCGGCCGCGCGGCTTTTCGCATTGCACATATTCTGACTGGAATGCCCGGAATGAGCCGTACGGCTTTTGGTTTGGCGCCGCGAGCGTATGTTCCGCGCCAGGGGATTGAGGCGACTGGGCTTTTTGGATTCGGAAGTCAGGTTCAGCACCGCGCGTATTTTACGTTTAATGGCGATATAGCAGTTGGCGAGGCTGAGATAAAGTCGGTGTTGCCAGATCCTGACCTCTTTGTGCGTACGCCTGATGATTCAACGCAGGGAATAGAGCGCTTTACGCAGTCGGTTTCGCTTTACCTTGCGCTCGTCTCGGTCTGCTTATTCGCAATGGGCTGGCTTGCGGCGTTTTATATTATTCGTGTGCAGGCTATTCAGCGCGTTCAACGTGCGGCTGTGGCGCTCGTCTTTGGTGCGAGCGATCGGATGCTCGTGTGGCTTGAGCTCGCTCGCGTGATCTTGATGACGCTTCTCGCGTCGTTTGTGGCATTGGCTTTTGTCGAGACGATTTTGGTTCCACTTGAGCCGTGGCTGGCTCGGCAAATTCTCACGCAGATTGCATTGCCGTTTCACTTGCGAACATCGTGGATAACGGTTGGACTTTTGCTTGCGGTGTCTTTGGCATCGGGTTTTTTATTTACATTGCCATTTGCGGTCCGTTTGCGATCGGCGCGTCTTGTTCAGTTGTTTTCGGAATCGGCAGTTCAAGAGGATCATGGCGGCGACAGCCGAGCGAGCGATCGCGCCTTATGGTCGGTGTTGGGTGTTGGGCTATTGGCGCTGCTCTTTGCTGTTGCCGTTCGCTTGACCGGGGACTCTCTTCGCGGACTGCAGATCACAGGACTGCTCGCGGTTGTGACGGTGATTTTGCTCGTCGTGGGCACGTGGCTCTTTCGCGGAATTGGTATTCTGGGACAACGATTCACTCGTTTCCGCCTTCTCGGTCTGCAGCTTTCTCGCTCGCGTTTTGTCGTCAGGCTGTCGTTTATGGCCATTGCGTTTTCGACATTCGTAACGGTTGCGATTGGGCAAACAATGCTGTCGCTTGGGTCGGAGTTTAGGGAGAGCGTTCGCGTTGAGGCGCTTCCGGATTTCTTCGCATTCAATATTCCGGAGGCCGAAGTCGAAGCGCTCTCGGCTTGGAGCGAAAAGCGAGGCCTGAAGTTTGAGCATCTTTCGCCGATGATTTTGGCGAGGCTCACAAAGAAGAATGATCGACCAATGCAGGGCGATCGCTTTGAGCGGTTTCCGGTTCGGGTCACTTGGCGCGAGAAATTTTTGGCTTCGGAAACGCTGGTTGAGGGTGAGCCATTGCCGACGCGGTTCAATGCGGATGATCAACGCCTTCCCTATTTGAGCGTTGAATCACGTTTTGCTGAGCAAAATGGCCTTCATCTTGGCGACCGTCTTGAGTTCGACGTGCAGGGCGTACCGATGGTGGCTGAAATTCGCAATTTTCGGCGCGTGCGCTGGACCGACTTCAATCCCAATTTCTTCATTTCCTTTCAAGCGGGCGTGCTTGAGGATGCGCCCAAAACCTGGCTCGCCAACCTGCGCGTGCCGGACCGCACAGCGCGCGCGAAAGTGCAGGCCGAACTGGTGCGCGGTTTTCCGGACTTGTCGGTTATTGACGTCGGTCAAACGTTGGAGCGTGTGATGGGCGTCGTCCGCGCAGTTTTGGGGCCTGCGGAGGGGGCGGCGATGGTCACGTCACTGTTTTCGCTCTTGGTATTGGCCAGTATTGTTGGTCACTCGACAGAGCTTCGCGCTCGGGAGATGAATCTTCTTCGCATTCTTGGGGCTGAGCCGCGCCGCGTCCGAAGTCTTTACCGTTCTGAGTTCATAGTTGCCGGTTTTTTAGGCGCCTTGGTTGGAGGAGGCCTCGGGGTCGCCGGGACAGCCTGGCTTTTGAGTCGGTTCTTTGAGCTCTCGCCGAGCTTCGATCTTGTGCGCCTGGGGCTGGCGATGCTGATTCCGACCATGGCCATGGCGGCCATCGGCGATTGGCTGTACTTTCGAGTTGCACGAGGGCTTGGATTCGTCGGTCGGGTCGTGTAGAAACGTGGACATGCAGAATTCTTCAAACTTCGAAAATAAGCGTGGTGGATTGATGAAGTGGGCAGCGGTGAATGAGGCAAAATTACCGACGGTGACAGCGTACTGGGTTGCAGCCTTGGTTTTGGCTTTGGCTGTTCTGTCGCGATTTTTTCCACATCCCGATAACGTTTCGCCGATGCTGGCGGCATCGTTGGTTGCAGGTTTAGTGTTGGGACGTGGGCGCACTTTGCAGGCGACACTGATGACGGCTCTGGCGATGATTTTGTCGGATATCGTGATCGGTTTTCATAGCACCGCACTTTTCGTTTACGCGGGTATGGGACTTGCGGCCTTGGTTTCAAGCCAAGCGGCACCATGGATTCTTTCTTCACCTCAAGTGGCCAACCGTTTTGGGCGCTCATTGCTGAGCTCGGCTCTGGCGAGCATTGCGGGAAGTTTCATTTTCTTTTTGATCAGCAATCTGGGAGTTTGGCTTGTTGGTGAACTCTATCCGATGACGGCAAGCGGTTTTGTTGCCTGCTACGCAATGGCGCTTCCTTTCTTTGCGAAGAGTCTGCTCGGTGACTTCGTCTTCGGAACGACAATGCTTGTTGCAGTGAGTTCGGCCGTTGTTCGTTTTCGCGGAGCTTTGAGGTTGAATTATGCCCGATAAGAAAGATCAATGGCCGCAAAATCAAAAAGGCCGCTTTTACGTCGATAAGACCTGCATTGCTTGCGACGCGTGCTGTATCGCTGCGCCTGACAATTTCAAAATGCACGAAGAAGACGGGCACGCCTACCTTTCGAAGCAACCGGCCTCTCCGCAAGAAGAAGAGCAGTGCCGCGAAGCGATGTCGGGCTGCCCTGTTGAAGCAATTGGTGACGACGGCGAATAGTGCAGCCGCTCTCTTGAACGTGTTGACGCCATCGGCCTCTCGCCCTTAAGTGGGCGCCATGGAAGTCCGTTCCTCTCAACATATGGTGAAAGGCTCTGCTGCTCGAGTTACTGACCAGACGGATTTTTCACGTCTGGCGCGAGACTTGGTGCGCTCACTTCGCGAGCCTCTCTCGCAGGCTCAGGCAAGTCGTCAACTCGGTTATTCCTTTAATAAACTCCACCGTCTGGAATCGGGTCTGAATGCTGTTAAGTGGGGTGACATCGTTGATCTGTGTGATTTGGCAGGTATCGACTTGTCGCAGGCATTTTTTGACGTTTACGTCATCAAAATCGAGGATCCGCGCGATACAAAGACGCTGCTCTTGCGTTTGTTGCCTCTGTTGACGGGCGGAGACTATCGGGCGGCTGATATTGCTCGGGTGGTGAACGTTCACCCGTCCGTGGCGCGTCGTTGGTTGCATGGCGACGTCGCGCCAGATTTTGAGAAAATTTTGGCTTTGCTCTACTACTACACGCAACAGACCATGGTGGCGTGGCTTCGACATATTCTTGGACATCGTCCATTTCCCGAGTCGCAAGGCTTGTTTCGTGACGTCGATACAAGCCGCAGGGTGGAGACTTCGTATCCGTACGCTTGTGCCGTTGAGGCTGTGTTTTGGCTCGAGTCTTATCAGCAGCTTGAAGTGCACTCTGATGAGTTCGTCGCAGAAAAGACGCGCTTGCCGCTCGCTGTAGTGAAAGAGTTGCTTCCGGTACTTGTTGCGGCCAAGCAGATCGAGTTTGTCGATGGGAAGTATCGGACGTTGCACACGACGGTGAATTTAAATGGAGCCTCTCGGCGCGAATTTTTAACCATGGCCAAGTATTGGAACGATCGCACTCGATTGTGGCTTGGGTACGGAGATCAGTCGCCGCTCAATCGCGGCGGCAATCCGAACACGCTCGTTTATCGAATTGTTCCAACTTCGAAGGAAGCGGCCTCCAAAATCACTGAGATCTTAGTGCGTGCAAATGCCGAGATTCTTGCGGCCGTCGAGCAGGACAAAGGACCTGTGACTGAGATTCGAGCCTTTTTGGCTTACCACTTCGGCGTCGATGACATCGAAACAATTCATTACTAAAATTGGAACTTTGGTTCCTATTTTGGTCATCATTGTGCTGACTTCTCGCGAAGCAGAAGTTTGCCCCTTCTAATAAGGGCATGTCGCTTGATGTGCAGCTTGAACAGTCGAAGGTTTCGTCGATGAATGCTCCGAATGCCTCGGTCTGCGTGCCATTTGACTATGGCGTCGCGTTTTCCAGAACCCTCGGGTGGATCACGGGCTATGAGGCGCAGGTATTGCGAAAGAAGCGCGTTGCGGTGGCTGGGCTTGGCGGCGTAGGTGGTCACTATTGCGAAGTTCTGGCGCGACTTGGAGTGGGCGCCTTTACCGTTGCCGATTTTGATCGTTTCGGAATTGAAAATATGAATCGGCAGGCGGGTGCTTCGATGCACACGATTGGTGAGGCCAAGGCCGATGTGATGACCCGCCGAGTTTTGGCGATTAATCCCGAGGCCGACATTCGCGTCTTTGATAAAGGTCTGACGCCAGAGAACATCGACGAGTTTCTGAAAGACGTTGATCTCTACGTCGACGGTCTTGATTTCTTTGTTCTCGATCTGCGCTTTCAGCTCTTTGAAGCGCTCGAGCGCAAGGGAATTCCCTATGTGACGATTGCTCCACTCGGTATGGGAGCGTCGATGGTTTATTTTGATCAAAAGTCGATGGGATTCAAAAAGTACTTTGCCCTCAAGCCGGGGCTTTCGTCTGAGGAAAAGGCGATTCATTTTTTGGCGGGAATTGCGCCAAATCTGAAGCATTCGCGCTATCTGGTCGACGCAAAGTATGTCGACTTTAAGGCGAAAAAAGGACCTTCGACACCGATGGCCTGTTACCTCTGCGCGGGAATTGCGGGAACAATTGCCTTGAAGAGTCTGCTTGGTCGCGGCGGGATTGTTCGGGCGCCGCAGTCGATGCACTTTGATTCCTATACGAATTCGCTGAGCAAGGTTCGGCTGTGGTTTGGAGGCTACGGACCGCTGCAGATGCTCAAACGGTATATCATTCGTAAAGTCGTTATGAAGTAATCTGCGCGCTTGTCTTAGGCGTGCGCAGCCAGCGATCGATGTAAAATCGTTTGGGTTGGGAATGGAATCTCGACGCCGTTGGCCTTCAGTGCCAACTCGATGGCTTGATAGAGCTCACTTGGAAGATTGGCAACGCTTTCCGTTGGTGCCCACAGCTGAATCGTGAAATCGATCGACGATGCACCAAGGCCTTTGACGAGAATCAGAGGTGCTGGCTCACGCAATGTCTCCGGATGCGCAAGGACCGTTTGCTTGAGAAGCTCTGAGACAAACGCGAGATCGCTGCCATACGCGACGCCGACCTCAACGTCGACACGGCGAATGGGGAAGTAGGAATAGTTCGTGATGTTCGACTTCACCAGCGTTTCGTTGGGGACGCGGATCATCAGGTTATTGAAGGTTCGAATTTTTGTCGACATGAGGTCAATCGCAATGACTTCGCCGCGGATGTCGCCAACGGCAATGGTATTGCCGACAACAAAGGGGCGCTCGAACATGAGAAAGAGTCCGCTGATCAGGTTTGACGCTGACGTTTGAGCGGCAAAGCCGATGGCGACGGTCAAAACACCGGCAGCGCCGAGTAGAACCTTGAGATCGAAACCGAGAGTATCGAGTGCTGCAGCGGTCGCGAGGACCAAAAGTCCGTAGTAGGCGATGCGCTGAAAGAGCATGCGCTGCGAGTGATCAAGAGTTCCGAGACGGCCAATGGCCGCATGAGCGCGCCGAGCAAGCAGCACTCCAAATAGTAAGATCGCAACGGCCGTGCTGAAATTGATGATGTGTCGCTTGGTGATGAGCTGCGAAAGCTCCCGGGCCCACTCTTGAAAAACCATCGAGTCTGTTCCTTCTTAGCCGCGCTCTTTAAATAAGTTTTTAAAATTCTTCAAAGCCAGTTCGTTGATACTCGCTCGTTCTTGCGCGCGTGGGTTGGCGACAAGCTGAATGAACTGCGATGGGCCGGCTTCGCGCGGTAGGTTGCGATCGAATTGAAAGCCGTTGTTGTCCTCACCTTTGACGTCGACCGTGATCGAGTCGGTCCAGAAGCCTGTCTGTGGCGAGTGGAAGAGTGAGAGTCTGCTGCAGGGAATGAGAAGTCGATCGATCGTTATGGGGGAGCCATTGCCATTTCGAACGGTGAGTGCGGCCCGGGTGTGATCGGGGCGAGGTTGAGTCTCTTCGAGTGAGCTGTAGACCGTGGTGCGATTGAGGCTGATCGCAAGTTCGCCTTGGAGGGCATTGGGGCCGAACCAAGTTTTTGAGAACGGCTCAAGTGGAACTGCGCAAATCACGCGCGCGCCGCCACTCTCGATCTTGATTTCAAGAGGGAGGCAGACTCCAAGTGTTAGCTTTTCGTTTGGTTCAAGGATGAGCGGTCTCGCCAAATAGACCGCGAGCGGGGCTTGTGGGAGAACAGGGGTAAAGGTGAGGTCGTCCGAGGGCGATGAATGCATCGCGAAAGCCTGGGTTTGAAACGGCGCTGTAATAAACGGAGATAGAGGAGAAGTCGGGTTTGGTGCGGAGCGCACGGCGGCGGCATCGCTCGGATGAGACAGGATGCGTTTGCTGACGGTTGGCCCGGTTATCGCGGCGTTTGTGACAGCACTCATGGTGCGTGCGGCGTGACGCCAGCTTACGCTGAACTCAGAGCTGGTTCTTTCAATCAAGAGATCGAGAGAACCGATCTGCCAAAGCTGGGCCGTTCGAATGCGAAGTGAGGTTCGTCCCCACCAGGTCTCATTGGACATTTCAAGGGGCAGGCTACCATCCCGCTTCTGAGTTGTGTACGGGAGAAACGAGTGTCTATACTGAATCCGATGTCGAAAAACAAAGCGCCTTCAGGCTCATCTTCAGGTTCTTCTGCCAGCTCACCCTCTGGCTCGGTGCGAAAATCGAGCAAGGGGCCGGCTCGAAAGATTTCGCAGGGTACCAGCAAAACTGTCGGCAAACGCAAGAAGGTGCATCGAGCCGATCTCGTTGCTGATGGTCGCGCCGATGAGCGAGCAACGGGCGGAGTTGAGTTTCTCAATCGCGAAATCGAGTGGCTGGAGTTCAACAATCGCGTTTTAGCGGAAGCGCTCGATGAGCGCACTCCGTTGCTTGAGCGCGTGCGTTTTCACGGCATATTCACATCCAATCTCGATGAGTTTTATATGAAACGGATTGATGGTTTGCGCCATCAAGTCGCAATGGGGTCAAAACGATTGAGCGGTGGACTGACAGCAGCCCAACAGCTCGCTTTGATCCGAAAAAAAGTTCTCGATCAGCAGCGTCGGCAGGCTGAGAATTTTCAGAAATCCCTACGGACGGAATTGAAGAAGAATGGCATTGAGCTTCTGAACTGGTCGCAGTTGACGACGGCAGAAAAAGCCTATGCCACACGTCACTATCGGCAAAATGTGTTTCCTGTGCTGACTCCCTTGGCGGTCGATCCGGGGTTGCCATTTCCGTTTATTTCGAATCTTTCAGTTTCTCTTGCGGTAACGCTTCGCCATCCTGAAAAGGAAGAAAAGCTTTTTGCTCGAATCAAAGTTCCGAAGATCTTTCCGCAGTGGTTTCAAGTGCGCACCGAAGCGCAGACCGATACGGCGCGCTTTGTTTCGCTTCTCGATGTGATTGAACACTGTTTGACGGATCTCTTTCCTGAGCTTGAAATTCTCGGTGTGATGCCGTTTCGCATCACGCGAAACTCCGAGGTCGAACGCGAAGAAGAAGAGGCGGACGACCTTCTTGAGATGGTCGCGGAAGAATTGAAGCAGCGGCGTTTTGGCGAAGTTGTTCGCCTGGAGCACGGTCCTAATCCCGATCCGTGGATGCTTCGTTTTTTAATGGATGAGCTCGAACTCACGGAAGACGAGGTCTATGAGGTGAGCGGTCCTCTCGACTATGGCGACCTCAAGCCCATCGTGGATTTACCGTTGCCGCTTTTAAAGTACGATCAGTGGCATCCGCTTGTGCCCCCAGTTCTCAGTAACGAGCAGGTGAACATCCTGGATGTCATTCGCGAACAGGATGTGTTGGTTCATCACCCCTACGAAAGTTTTGGCGCAAGTGTAGAGCGTTTTATTCGACAATCTGTCGAAGACGACACGGTCTTGGCTATCAAGATGACGCTTTACCGGACGGGCGATGATTCGCCATTCATTCCACTTCTGATCCGCGCGGCCGAATCGGGAAAACAGGTTGTGGTCCTGATTGAGTTGAAGGCTCGCTTTGATGAGGAACGAAATATTCACTGGGCACAGCAGTTGGAAAACGCAGGCGTTCATGTCGTCTATGGTGTTGTCGGTCTAAAAACGCATGCGAAGACGGCTTTGGTTATTAGACAAGAGGGCGAGACTGTTCGCAGTTACGTCCACCTTGGAACTGGAAACTATCATAAGCAGACGGCCAAGCTCTACACGGACGTCGGTTACTTCACTGCTCGAGCGGAGTTGACTGAGGACGTGGTTGAGCTCTTTCATTTTCTAACGGGGCGGAGTTTGAAGCGGCAGTATAAGAAGTTGCTGGTCGCTCCGAGCGAGATGAAGCAGGGGATTTTGGATCGCATCCGGCGAGAGATCGAGTTTGCAAAAGCGGGTCGTCCGGCTCGAATTATTGCAAAGTGCAATTCGCTAGAAGAAAAAGATCTCGTGCGAGCGCTCTATGAAGCGTCGCAGGCCGGAGTTGAGGTCGAACTCATTGTTCGCGGCTTCTGTTGTCTGCGACCGCGAGTACGAAAGATGAGCGAGCGGATCCGAGTGATTTCAGTGATCGGCCGATTCCTTGAGCATTCGCGTATTCTCTATTTTGCGGCTGGCTCAGCGGACCCAATGCAAGGTGAATTCCTGATTGGATCGGCCGACCTCATGTATCGCAACCTCCTGGGGCGAATCGAAACAATGGCGCCGATTGAAGGTGTGCGTGAGAAAGAGCGTCTTTGGGAAATTCTGGATGTTCTGCTTTCGGATCGGCGCTCGTCATGGGAGATGCAGGCCGATGGGACGTATGTTCAATACAAACCGCGAACACAGGCGGAGCAGGATGGTAGCCATCGCCGCCTGATGTGGTCGACGAAACAGCGACACGCGAAAGAACTTGAGGAGCGGCCAGAAGGACGAGACGCGCCGTTGGGTGAATCCACTTGAATCTGATTTACCTGCGACATGCGATTGCGATGGAGCGCGAAGAGTTTGCGACCTATTGTCTAAAGAAGGGCATTGAGTCTGACGATGAACTTCGACCGTTGACGAAAATCGGTGCTCGTCGAAT
>JAEUWE010000345.1 GCA_016791465.1 Pseudobdellovibrionaceae bacterium | reverse complement strand
ACCAAACTGTCTTTTAAAGTCCGTGCGCGCATCAAACGTATTCTTCTCGTCCGCAAGCTTCAGTCGCAGACCGACATACGGAGCCGAAATTCCCAAGACTTTGCGCGCATCATCGATCGAGGTGATCACCGTACGCTCATCATAGTCATACTTACCGAGGTCAATTATGCCAGACACCGTAAACCGCGCCACCTTACTTTCAAATCCAGAGGTCTCCTGAGCAAGAGGCCGCGGTAAAACCAATTTCAACTCGGAGCCAATCTCAAGACCGTAGCGGCGCGCCAACTCCTTGCCGACAATCGCTCGATTCTCGCCAAGAGAAAATGCCCCACGCACAATGCGAGGTCGCAGACGCAACACTCGATCCACAGTCTCGACATCCACCCCTTGCGCAACAACGCCGTTGAGCTTTCCTTGGCCAACGACAATGCCTTCAAAGTTGATAAACGGCGTAATCCCCGTCACATCAGGTCGGATGGCCGTAATTCGACGCTGAATTTTTTCAAGCGGGACTGATTCTTCGCTCTGATTGACCATGAGAACATGACCAAAGACATCGACGATCGCACTCACCATCGTTGTCTCGTAACTAGAAACCATGGCCATCGCGACGGTCAGCGCCGCAACGCCGGTGGTCAGACCCACAAACGACAAAATCGCAGGAAGCCCCAAACGCCGAAGCAGGCTTCTCACGGCCTGCAAACGCGGTCTCCGACCGTCGACATCCGTCGCCATAGCGTCAGCCGTCGCATCGACTCCTTGATGCATCAAGAATCGAAACGCCAGCCAAACTCGAAGGCGCATACGAGCCACCGTCAAACCTCCGGCAATTCGCTCGAGGTCGATGTCCGCTCGTTTGTAGGATTGCGTAGGTAGGCATAGATAAAGTCGTCGAGTGTGCCATCCATAACCGACTGCACCTGGCTCGTTTCACACTGTGTGCGATGATCCTTCACCAACTGATACGGATGCATCACATACGAGCGAATCTGCGAACCCCACTCCACCGCTTTCTTGGTGGCATTCGTCTCGTCTTTCGCTTTATTTCGCATTTCAACTTCGCGCTCATAGAGCGCAGCCTTCAACATCTTGATCGCGCGATCGCGGTTCGAGTGCTGAGATCGTTCATTCTGACACTGTACCACGATGCCCGTTGGCATGTGCGTCATCCGCACCGCGGAGTCGGTCTTGTTGACGTGCTGTCCTCCCGCACCTGAAGCGCGGTAGGTATCGACTTTCACGTCATTCATATTCAAATCGATTTTGATATCGTCATCGACCTCTGCCCAGCAGAACACCGAGGCAAAACTCGTGTGCCGACGAGCATTCGCATCATAGGGAGAAACTCGCACCAGTCGATGCACGCCGTTCTCCGCTTTAAGATATCCGTAAGCGTAGGGCCCCTCGATGAGGAGCGTCGCCGACTTGATTCCGGCAGCCTCACCATCGGAACGCTCAATCTCTTGCACTTTAAAACCATGCTTTTCGCCATATCGCATGTACATGCGATAGAGCATTTCGGCCCAATCCTGAGCTTCCGTTCCACCAGCGCCAGCATTGATCGAGAGATAGGTTGAATTGGCATCGAGTTCGCCTGATAGCATTTTCTTGATTTCAAGATCATGCACCAGCGTCTCAAGACTCACCGTTTCCGACATCACTTCTGTGAAGGTGTCCTCATCGTGCATCTCTTCCGCCATGTCGAGCAGAACCAACGCATCGTCAGCGCGGCGAGCAAGGTCTTTCCAGGCCGCGATATCTTTTTCAAGAACCGATTTCTCTTTATTGAGCTTCTGCATTTTTTGAGGATCATTCCACACCGCCGGGTTCTCCGACTGCATGATCACTTCCTCGAGACGCTTTTCCTTTTTAGGAATGTCAAAGATACCCCCGAAGTTCGGAGGATTTCTCGGCAACCGCCTTTAAGCGGCTTTTGTACTCAATCGACTGCGTTGCAATGCTCATGGTCGAAATTCTTAACAACCCCGCTATACCCGGTCAACGGGTTCTCCGGCCTAAAAGCCGGGCATTCAATCTCATCGTCCAGCAGCACACCAAGAATACCTGGCTCCAGGTCTGGACCTCTGATCGCCGCAATGTCGACGCCGCTGCTTTTGTGCGAACATAGAAGAGATGCGCAAAATGTTAATTTGCCCTCTTGTTGTCATCATTTTCAGTGTCTTGGATGCTCGCTCAGCTCCAACACATGACGATACAATTGCACCGACAGATGAAGCCCTAAGAAACTGCGTCATTAAGGTAACGACCAAGTACAAAGACGGCGACCAAGAAACGACAACACACACCTTCCATTTTAAGCTGAAGTCTCAGTGCCTCAAGACCGGAAGCCTCCTCTCCAAGAACTTCGATCCACATCGAATAACCAAAGTGACCTCAAAAGCCGACTGGATAGGAAAATGACAGGTCGCCCAATGCTGACAGGCCTCGTCGCCTCCATGTCGATGCTGATCTCAATTTCGTCCTGGGCAAACGACTCAATCGAAATACCAAAATGTATCGATGCCGGCCAACTCGTGGAACTCGGCGACGCAACCCAAAGCGATACGAGCGCGGACGGCCGGTACATCAAAACTGTCGGACAATTCGCAGATTCGGCGCTCCATGTCTTTGATACGAAAACAAATACCAAGAGATCATTCGAAAGAAAACCGAACTCATTTACCGAATTCATTTCAAACCATGAAATCGCCTACGTCGACGTCCCTGACGATATTGCCGGCAACCTCAATATGTCTGCTGAAGAGGCGATTAAAAGCGTCGATAGGGTTTCGACAGTCATTATCGATCTTCAGACCGGGACTCGACGGGTTGAAAAAGGATTCACTCTTCTCCAAGGCGAACTCGCTCGTCCAGTCGGAAAATCAGGAGACGATCTGGTCAAATTTCGCACTTCGTCTGGTCGTGAAATTCACGCTAAGGTTGGAAATAAGACTCCAAACCGACACCTAAGTCCTGAAACAAAAAAGACGCCCGAGGTTCTGTACGATGAATCGTCCGGACAGATGACTATCAGGAAAGACTCTCGGACGATATTTGAAGGAATCTCTCGGCTTGGAAAACCTGCGCGGGGTTGGTTCAATGTCGGGTTCCCAGCAGGCAATCGCTATCTAGTCTCTGAACGCGCCGACCAGCAGCTCTATGTGTTAGACGTACGCACGGGGAAAGAGCAGATCATCAAGCTTCCGGAAAACTACGGGCCTCCCTATAGTTTCCAATGGGCCGCGAATAGTCGAAACGCTTCCATATTTTCACCCGACGGAACAAACATGATGCTCATGCCAAGACAGTCACCTAACGAAGGGCTCAAGACCATAAATCTCAGGACAGGAAACATCACCACACGAAAGAACCTACAGACACTCTCACCTGTGTTTGATGCTTCTGGAAACATCTGCATCATCGACAATACAGCGACAAAGCTTTCAAAGGCGTGCTTCTCACCAACGTTAGGCACCGAGGTCTCAAGACACACATACCCGTCTGGCCTCAGTATCTCAACTGAAGTCTCGACTAACTCGGCCGTCTTATCGCGATGGGACAGAGATGGGAGCGGCTCAAGTTTCTTCTTCTCGACACAGAAAATCTGCCCGAAGCTAACTCAAGTCAGCCCAGACCGCTGCGAGTCCGGCCAACCGTCGACCTTGCCGCTGATTCCAGAAATCAAGAAGATGGCACTGGCCACTGCGTGCTCCAAATCTTTCGACGCAAGAGACTGGGACAATCTTCCCAAAAAGAACCTCGACGAACTCGATGCAAGCGAGAGCCTGATCGTCCTCAGGCGTTTCTCGAAGCCTAGTGGTTTCAATGCCGACCAGCACACAGGCGTTCTGCTTGGAATGATCAAGTCCGGTCTACACAAATCGCAACCGGCGGCCTTTCGCGCAGCGATGCTCGGCGTCCTCCATTCGTCAAATCGACTTTACGAATCGATACTGGGTCTCGTTCCAGATCTGATGGAAGGACCAACTGCGGCCGATCAGCAGTGCTTAACGAAAGAAGAGCGCGAGTCGATCAACAAGGCGTTATGGAGTCATGCAAAAGCACGTCTTGCGTTGGACCCAACGCCATCCTTTAAAGAAATTGGGACTCTCCTTCGCTCGCTTAAGCATGAACTCACAAACGCGCAAAAAGAAACGCTCGCTGAGGCCGCCGCAGATCGCCTCGTTATTTCAGCCGGTGACTCAGAGTCTCTGAACCAAGTGTTTTCATCAAAGGTCTACAAGTTTGCAGAGAGCAAAACCCGAGAAGCCCTCGGATTGCCATTTCACGATCTTACTGACGTGACGGTGATCCGCGAAAAAAGTCGTTTGCGCGTACTTCAAATCGGGACCAATGCTTTCGAAGGATCAACTCGGACACTCGCCGGATTCCATATCAAGGAAGTCAAAGATATTGATGTATCCGGACTACCCGTTGGAACATCAAAAGAAACGGTAACATGGCGATACGGAACCGATGCTGCGAACTATTCAGCCGATCTCGAGCTCAATAGGGAAAAACTCGAACACTCCTTGGTTCCCGTGGCTCCGGCACCAAACTACACAGAGATGTGGAAAAAGAAAAACTTTCGAGGCGTTATCATTGCCGGATCAAATCTCGGAAAAGGCCTCACGGATACAGTAGTGAAAAACTACGTCGAGTATTTTACACAACAAGGATTTAACTTTTCTGATCCTGTGCCGAATCAAAACCTTGCAACGTATCTTGAGAGCAAAGTATCCGGATCGGAACCTATGCACTACTTCGTCAAGGAAGCCCACTCCGACGGCGATGAAAAAAATCTGTTTCGTACTTCAAAAACGGGCAGAGTCCTAAAAGGCGTGCGGAAGGACCCCAGAGGAGTTGAAACGATTGAAATTGTGTTCCCCGACGACAGTAAAGAAACCGAGCTCATATCAAATCAAGACTTCGGCCGCTGGATGAAGGGTCGCGACAAAGCAAAGATGCCTGAGCTCATATATCTGAATTCGAGTTGCTGGAGCAAGACCAAGGCCATTTACGAAATCTCTGCCGCGGCCACCCCGAAACTTATTAACATTCCGACATCGACATCCATGGTTGTCTTCAACAACACCGATAAAAACGCAATGTATGCGGCCGTTCACGGCGTTCGAAACGGTAAAACATATGAGGAAATAAGAACGGCAATGAAAGCGGATGCGGGAAATGCATCAGGCAAGAAAAATGTTTTTATCTTTCCGGACGAAGAGTCTTACAGAACGAACGTCACCGATGTGCTTCGAATACCCGTTGATGTGAAAACTAAAATTACAAAGACTCAACCGGGCGGCAAGCCCATTCCCTACTCAATCGAATCTGTACACGACTGAAATGTTTTTTCCGCCAGGGCTTTACCAACTCGCCCGCAGGCGGTCGAAGACGCGATCTTGGATCGCAAACATGCGAGGACCGTGATCATAGCCCAAAAGGTGCAGTACGCCGTGAAGGAGCATGTAGCCAAGCTCGGCGCGCTCCGAATGTTCGTGGTCTTTCGCTTGGCGCTTGATCACGTCAAGCGCGATCACGAGTTCACCGAGTGAACCCGGCTCGACAGGATCAAACGAGAGCACATCGGTTGGCCGAGGTTTGCCGCGA
>JAEUWE010000343.1 GCA_016791465.1 Pseudobdellovibrionaceae bacterium | reverse complement strand
AAAGAACGCGCAATACGCGATCAAACGCGAGCGCGCGTGTCACAAGAACTTAAAACTGCATTTGAAGCCGCCGCCTTCTCGCGCGATCTTCGCCTTTTGACGAGCGAGATCACCAGACGACGCGAAGAAAATCTAAAACTTGTCCAGCTTCGCTATGAAAGTGGCCGCGAGAACAAAGGCTCTGTTCTTTTGTCCGAAGCATACCTTGCACAGGCGCGCTACGAAGACCTGCAGGCCGAACATTCAACGACGACAGCGCAGAGTCTCCTCTTCAAAGCGTTGGGGATTGATACGACAAACGGCGGCAACTCGAAGCTGGATGTCATTGGCCATGTTCCCATCACTGAACCGCAAAAAGAGGCGGCACGACTTGAAACCGGCCTGGAGGGTAAAGTTCTCACCACGCCTGAATGGCGTCAGGCCGAGCAGCTGGCGGCCAGTGCACAGTCGTCGGTGACCATCGCGCGCGCTCAGCTTTTTCCGAGTCTCGATCTGACAGCGGCCGTCGCTCGACGCGACGACGCTTTCTTTCCAGCAGCTCGTGAAACGCAGAGCGTGGGACTGACACTGACCATCCCTCTTTTTTCTGGTTTTAAAGATATCTCGACGCTCCGCTCGTCAACAGCGCTGGCTGAAGCGGCAAAACTCAATCAAGACAACACCAAACGCGAAATTCTAAGAAAGCTCAAACAGACGCTCGCTGCCCACCTCGAGTCCGCCGCCAAGCTGAAGGCCGACGAAAGTTTTGAGCGAGCCGCAATTGTTCGATCCGATATCGCGCGCACGCGCTATAACAATGGCCTGCTCTCTTTTGAGGATTGGGACGTCATCGAAAATGATCTGATCGCACGCCGAAAAGCCGTGCTGAACAGCCGACAAAATCAGGTGCAAACGGGCGCGGCTTGGGAACAAGCCATTGGACAAGGGGTCTTCTCAGAATGAAAAAGCGATGGTTCCTCATCTTGGCCGCGATCGTCTCCATAGGCCTTGGCTTAGCGCTCTGGAGCCGAAGTCGCTCAACGCAAAAAACACCTCGCTACCGCGAGGTCACCGCTGAACTCACAACGATTCGAGTCACCGCGCGCGCGACTGGCACTGTTCAACCCGAAAATCGCCTCGAAATTAAACCGCCCATCGCAGGGCGAATGGAAAAGGTCCTTGTGCAAGAGGGCGACAGTGTTCGCAAGAGCCAAGTCCTGGCCTGGATGAGCTCAACCGAACGCGCGGCCGTCCTCGATGCCGCACGCGCCAAGGGACCAGAAGAGCTTGCGAAATGGGAAGACCTCTATCGACCGACGCCGATTCTTTCTCCTCTTAAAGCCACCGTCATTCGTCGCAATGTCGAGCCCGGGCAAACTTTTGCATCGTCTGATGCCATCATCGTTTTATCGAATCATCTGACCGTGAAAGCCCAGGTTGACGAAACAGATCTTGCGCAAGTTCAACCGGGCGTGAAGGCCAGCATCGCTCTTGATGCCTACCCTCAGTCGCAGATCGACGGACGTGTTTCTCGAATCGCCTTTGAAGCAAAAGCAGTCAACAACGTCACCATGTACGAAGTCGACGTCATGCCCGAAACAATCCCACCCTTCATGCGCAGCGGAATGACCGCAACGATCGAATTCAAGGTTGCCGAGAAAAACGGTATCTTGGCCATTTCAAATGATGCGATTCGAAGCGTCGACGGAAAACTCTACGTCTCTAAAAAGACGGAAGCAGATCCACAAGAGATCGAAATTAAAGCCGGACTCTCCGACGGAAAAGTCACCGAGGTCTTAAGCGGCCTAAGTGCTGGCGACATCGTCCTCGCCCCGATGCTTGGTGACGCCACGACGTCCACCAGCACCAATCCGTTTATGCCGTCTCGCCCACGCCGGGTGAGCAAGTGATCAGCGTTCAGAACCTCAGCAAAGTGTATCGCATGGGCGAACATGAGGTTCACGCACTGAGCGATGTTTCATTGACGATCGAGCCCGGAGACTTTGTCGCAATTATGGGTCCGTCCGGCAGCGGAAAATCAACGCTGATGCAGATTCTCGGCCTGCTCGACACGCCAAGCTCGGGATCATATAAGCTCTACGGACGCGAGGTCGCGGGCCTGAGCGACGACGAACTCGCCATTCTTCGACGCGAAAAAATCGGTTTCATCTTTCAGCAATTTCATCTGCTCTCGCGAATGACCGCGCGTGAGAACGTGGTCTTGCCGCTGTTCTACAGTCAACGCCTCGAACAAAGTGGGCCACAAGGCGATCGCCTGCTCAAAATGGTCAATCTTTCCTCACATGAATCTCATCGCCCAAACGAAATGTCAGGCGGACAGCAGCAACGCGTGGCCATCGCCCGCGCGCTTGTTAACGAACCCACAATTATTTTCGCCGACGAGCCGACCGGGAACCTCGATTCAAAGAGCGAGCACGAGATTATCGAGATTCTCCGATCGCTCAATAGTTCCGGAATCACCGTCATCATGGTCACCCACGAAGACGAGATCGGTCGACAAGCCAAACGCTTGATTCGCATGCGCGACGGCAAAGTCCAGTCCGACACTCGACTTACTCCTATCGAACCCACAACAGCGCCCGTCACTCCTGACAAAACGACGCCTGGCACCTCAAGCCTCTCGGCCACCCTCGGCCTCCATCTCGTCCAGGCCATGCGCACTTTGATCGGCAACAAAGTGCGCTCCGCACTTTCGGTTCTCGGCATTCTGATCGGTGTCGCGGCCGTCGTCGCCATGCTTGCACTCGGCCGCGGAGCACAAGTCGCCATCGAGAGTCAGCTCTCTTCACTTGGCTCCAACCTTCTTGTCCTTCGTTCCGGTCCTAGCCGCATGGGCGGCGTCGCCATGGACAGCACTGTTCGCTATGGCCTTGACCCTGACGATGGCGATGCGATCAAGCGCGAGGTCGGCGGCCTTCGCGATGTCGCACCCAATGTCTCTGGACGGGCACAGGTGGATTTTAAAAATCGAAACTGGAGCACGCAAGTTCTAGCCACAACACCTTCCTATGAATCGATGCGAGCGGCGACACCCATCATCGGTCGCTTCTTCACCGAAGCCGAGAATCGCAGCCGCAGCCGCGTTGCACTTCTCGGTGCTACGGTCGTGCGCGAGCTGTTTGGACGCGACAGTCCAATCGGAGAGATGGTGCGCCTCAACCGGATTGCATTTCAAGTCATAGGCATCCTCCCTGAGAAAGGCGCTTCGGGTTGGCGCGATCAAGACGACACCATTGTGATTCCGCTCGCAACAGGCATGTATCGTCTCTTCGGAAAACAAGAGGTCGACTCGATTGACATCGAAATGTTGGATTCCGCCCAGGCCGAAACGATTCAAGAAGATATTCTGATGTTAATGAAACAGCGGCACCGCGTACCGGCGACAAGTACCGATGAGGCCTTTTCAGTCAATAACATGGCCGATATTCAGAAGGCGATGTCACAGAGTAGCCAGACTCTGTCTCTCCTGCTTGCCGCCATTGCCGCCATCTCTCTGCTTGTTGGTGGAATCGGAATTATGAATATTATGCTCGTCTCCGTCACC
This sequence comes from Pseudobdellovibrionaceae bacterium, assembly GCA_016791465.1. Lineage (GTDB taxonomy): Bacteria > Bdellovibrionota > Bdellovibrionia > Bdellovibrionales > JAMPXM01. The sequence goes on along the minus strand of JAEUWE010000343.1, from coordinate 8,468 downwards.
GAACGAACGCGTGAGATCGGACTGCGCAAAGCCATCGGCGCCCAGCGCATCGATATTCTCTATCAGTTCCTCACGGAAAGTCTGGTGATCAGTCTCGTCGGCGGGACCGCAGGCGTTGTCCTCGGCGTATCCGCGACAATGCTTTTGCAAACAACAACCGGCTGGACCATGCAGGTGAGTTTGTCTTCGATTGCACTGGCCTTTGGTTTTTCGGCCTCGATCGGCGTCATCTTTGGTCTTTACCCAGCGCGCAAGGCTTCATACCTGAATCCTATCACGGCACTCCGACACGACTAGGCGCACTGGCCGAATCGTGGTATTTTCGGATCCATGCTTCACCTACCACAGATCATCCAAGACCTCGCCGTCATTCTCGTACTCGGTGCCGCGGTAACGGTTCTTTTTAAGAAGTTCAAGCAGCCTGTTGTTCTGGGCTATCTTCTCGCCGGATTTCTCGTCAGCCCCCACATCTCACTCACACCAACTGTTGTCGATACAGAGAATATCAAAGTGTGGGGAGAGATCGGCGTCATCTTTTTGCTCTTCGGTCTTGGTCTTGAATTCAGTTTTAAAAAACTGGCAGAAGTCGGAAAGACCGCGGCCATCGCCGGACTCTTTGAAGTGCTGACGATGATCGGCCTTGGCATTCTTGCAGGACAAGCGCTGGGCTGGAGTCTCACCGACAGTCTCTTTCTCGGCGCCGCACTTTCCATCTCGTCAACGTCAATCATCGTCCGTGCTGTCGACGAACTTGGCCTTAAAGGTCGCACTTTCGTCTCAGTCGTCTTTGGCATTTTGGTCATCGAGGATCTCGCCGCCATTTTGATCCTTGTCCTTTTGCCAACGCTTTCGTCATCGCACAGCTCAGCAAGCTCGGCCGACCTCATCGCGATCGCTCTTCGCCTTGGCTTCTTTCTCCTACTTTGGTTTCTCGTCGGTATTTACCTGCTGCCGACTGTACTAAAAAAAGCGAAACAGTTCCTCAACGACGAAACTCTTCTCATTCTCGCGATCGGCCTCTGCCTGCTCATGGTTTTGATTGCCAGCAAGACCGGCTTCTCTGCAGCACTGGGTGCGTTTGTCATGGGTTCAATTCTCGCCGAAACTCGTGAAGGTAAGCGCATCGAGCACCTTCTTGTTCCCGTACGCGATTTATTTTCAGCGGTCTTCTTTGTTTCCGTCGGAATGATGATCAATCCGGCAACTCTCAAAGAGCACTTCGGAGTGATCACGATCCTCAGCGTACTGTTGATTGTCGGGAAACTCACGGCCAACACCATCGGAACCTTGATCGCCGGTCAAACACTGCGACGATCCGTGCGCACTGGCATGACCCTTGGTCAAATCGGCGAGTTCTCGTTTATCATCGGCACGCTCGGTACCACGCTCGAGCTCACCAGTGACTTTTTATATCCGATTCTTGTCGCCGTGAGCGCCGTCACAAGCTTCACAACGCCCTACCTTATTCGCGGCTCAGAAGCGGCCGCGGTCCGCCTCGAGACCCGACTGCCGCAATCCATTCTTGACCTCTTGCTTCGCTATCGAACAGCGCTCAATGCCGAGACGGCGCCCAACAATCTTTCACTCCTATGGCGAGAGTACGGCATCAAAATGCTGCTCAACGCCGTTCTTGTCATCGCCATTTCCGTCGGCGCAAGCCAGCTCCTTCTCCCCCCCGCACTGCGCGCAACAAATGAGTCCCTCCATCATATTGTCACCGGCGTTTTGGGCTTCTTCGCGTTTGCGTTTAGTACGCCGTTTCTTTGGGCGATCGTCGTCGCTCCGCCAACACGCACCGAAAACAGTAACTCATCGAATCTCGAAATGCTTCGGCGCCTCCAGGTGGGAATCGCCTTTCTTCGTTTTCTCGCAGGTTTTGTACTCACCGGATTTATCATCGCGCAATTCGCAAGTTTCGAGACGTTTTCAACCATCATGCTGACTCTTGTGGCGCTGTTGATTCTCTTCTCGAGTCGCTACGCCGGCCCGCTTTACCGCACGGTTGAGGCTCGATTTTTATCAAACCTCAGCGCCAACGAAAAAAAGGAACTCACAAAATCGCAAACCCGGCCGGCACTTGCTCCCTGGGATGCCGTGCTCGTGGAGTTCACGCTACCTCCACACTCGCCGCTGGCCGGAAAAACTCTGGCCGAATCAACGCTCAAAGAAAACACCGGAACCATGGTGACCATGATCGAGCGCGGCGGCCGCTGCATCTTCGCCCCCACCCGAACAACGCTACTTCTTCCCCACGATCGCATTTTTCTTATCGGCACCGACGAGCAGCTCGCAGCGGCGCAGAAGCTCATCGAAGCCGAAGTTCCTCCTGACGAGTCGATCGCGACCGATCACTTTGGTCTCGACAGCCTAACGCTAAGCGCTAACTCACACTATGTTGGACGCAGTATCCGCGAATGCGGTTTGCGCGAGGACGCCAATGGCCTGGTCGTTGGGGTCGAACGCGCCAACACTCGGACACTGAATCCCATCTCTGACTTCGTTCTCCAGGCTGAGGATCGCGTTTGGATTGTTGGCGATAGGCGCAAGCTGGCTGCGTTGCGACATTCAATTAACTAATACCAACCATCTAAACTTTAGTCTTGCTCGACCGCCCAGGCCTTCCTAGCCTGGGGTGGTTCCAAAATGGAACGTTTTGCCAATGGGATGGCAGAACTGAAAATGGAGCCAACACTCGTACGCCGAACGAACGGCCGATCGAGACGACGAAGGGGACCAAGGATGAAAGTCAATACTCTAAAGGCGCTGATACTGTTTGCGGCTTTGCACATCGTAACAACAGCTGAAGCGATCTCAACCACCACCGCGATGACTTCACTCAAGCCGACGGCATCACAGAACCCTCTCGTCATTTACGGAAAAGACAACCGCATGGATGTCTTTGAAGACACCGACGCTTCACGCCGTGCGTTGGCAGAGTCTGTCGTTGCCATCGTACCAGCAAGCTTCATTCAGAAAGGACCGATCGACGCGATCGTCAACGGTTCAAAGTATGGTGAGGAAAACAACCTCTGCAAGTCCGAGAAGTTCTGGGATCAAGTCGCGCCAGCCTACTGCTCGGGCGTTCTGGTTGCAGATAATATCATCGCCACTGCTGGCCACTGCGTGATGGACACGAGCTTCTGCGCATCGGCAAATTTCGTCTTTGGCTTCAATATCAACACACAGGGTAAAGACCCCTCGAAGGTCAAATCCGAGGACGTCTATTCATGCAAGCGCATTCTCCACGACGAAATGGTCGGCGACGGAGCCGACTTTGCTCTGGTCGAACTCGATCGCCCCGTTGTTGGCCGCAAACCACTGCGACTTGCGAACGCCGCACCAAAGCCCGCTGAGGACGTTTTCATCATCGGACATCCCGTTGGTCTGCCTGCAAAGATCGCCGACGGAGCGAAAGTTCGTCGTCACGACAATGGTTTCTATGTCGCGAATCTTGATTCATTTGGTGGCAACTCGGGATCTCCTGTCTTCAATTCAGCAACTCACGAAATCGCCGGACTCCTCGTGCGCGGCGAACAAGACTTCAAACAACAAGGCTCCTCACGCTGCGCCGTCTCCTATCACTGCCAAGATGGCCTCTGTCGGGGTGAAGACGTGACGAATCCCGATGTCGTAAAGAACAAGCTTGATGCTATTCTCAGTGGCGGCGGTGCAGCCGCGGTACTTCGCTAGGAATTACGTTCGCTGCCGTGAGGGTCGCGTACAGCGCGATCAAAATCGGCAGCGAAAATCCCCAATAATGATATTTAATAAAAAGTACCGCGCCAACCCCTGAGCCAAACATAAAGGCGACGATCGTCGCCATTCGCAAGGAGTTCGCTCGAAACTCCTGCTCTCGCCCAACGCTTCCCGCCTTGTGCGCGGCCCAACGCATGAGACCAATGCCGAGGTCCGTTGTCGTTCCGGTTAAATGTGTTGTTCGCAAAGTCGCTCCGCTCGAAGACGTCAGTGCTGCGTTCTGAAGTCCGCTGGCCATGCAGAGCAGCGCCAGGAAAAAATAGTCACGCGACAGTTCAACGGTCTGGCCGAAGTCGCTCCACCACCCGAGCACGCCGCCAAGCCCCGCGAGAAAAAGACAGAGCGTCACAAAGCTCATCACTCGACCGTAGGCCGGCGCCTTTCCTTCCGAGACGCGTCGCTCGACATGGTACGCCGAGACAACCACACCGAGTAGAAAGAACAGTGGTACCGACAAAATACCGAACGCATCGCCCCAACTCCCCACCGCAGCATCAACTCCAGCGAGCGTTGCAAAGCCGGTCACGTGTGAAACAAAGCGATGGCACGCCAAGTAACCACCAGCGTTAACATTGCCCGCCAGAAACGCGAGCAGAAACCAATCTATAATGGTTTTTAAATCTAATTTCTCAGAAGCGCGATGACGAAACATATTCTCAACAATATCTCAGCTTTTGTTATCTTTAATCTACGTTAGGATTATGCTAAGATCCTTTATTGTTAGTCTCCCCTGTGTTTTGGGGTTTTTCACTGTCCGTCAATGGATGATGACACAAACCCCGGTTAGCTCCAGCAGTACGTTAGTGGATGATATCGAGACCTCACGGGCGGAACCATAAATTAAACCACGACAGAAGTCTCGACAACTTCCGCCGTGCACATTCGCTCAGGAGGTTTTTCGTGGGCAAAAAGCTATATGTCGGCAATCTCTCTTACTCAACTACAGACCAGAGTCTGCAAGCGGCCTTCGCGCAGTATGGCAACGTGGAAAGTGCGCGTGTCATCATGGACCGCGAAACCGGACGCAGCAAAGGATTTGGGTTCGTCGAAATGGCGTCGGATGACGACGCGCAAAAAGCAGTATCGGCGATGGACGGTCAAGATCTTGATGGTCGAAATCTCAAGGTTGCTGAAGCAAAACCAATGGAAACTGGCGGGGGCCGAGGTGGTCCACGCGGCGGGGGCCGCGAAGGCGGCGGCTTCGGAGGCCCACGCGGTCCGCGCGGTGGTGGCGCCGCACGCGGCGGGTGGTAATATTCCATCTGAACAAGAGGCAAACGATTGCCTCATCAGCCTTCAACAAACCCGGCCGATGCCGGGTTTTTTTCGTTTCGTTTTGAGACCGAGCCTCAGCCAAACTAGGCTTTTGTCCGATAAAATTACTCATGCTCCGAATGTGCTCTGCCATATGGAAATTGTCCCGGTCGATACTCCCGATTGTCGCGGTAACTTCGACGACTTTACTCTCGGCCTGTGACCTCGCCAGCATGGTGGCCGTCGAACGCCCGCTCCCCACCACCAAAGATCCGGACTCCACAATCAGCAACGTGAAAATCGAATCGTCTCTTGATGGAACCGGAATCCCTGTCGAGCTGCTCACGATCAGAGCCGGCGATTCACGCACACTTTACGCTCTTGACCGGTCTGCCGGCAACAGCAGCCCGGCGCCAGCCCTCGCCGATGCATGGTCGATCACTCCCGGACTCGGAACTCTCGATATCAACAGCAATGGCTATAGCGCTGGCTTTACTGCGGCAGCGTCTGGCTCAGGCACGATTTCTGTCACTGTCGACAGTAACACCTACTACTACAACGTCACCATCTTACCCGCTCCAAACCCAATCGTGACCAGCAACAACGTTCTCGCCTTTGCAACTTATTCGACTACCTTTCTCAGTGTCGATGTCGACTGGGGGCGCAGCTACGCCTATGTGGGAACCGCCGAGGCATCAAACTGCGCTCACGTTATCGACTTCAGCTCGGCATCCACCGTGTCCATCGTGAAAAGCATTGGCGCCAGCGACTCGATCGTGACTTGCCGAGGCATCAAGTTATTTGATTCCAATTCAAAACTTTTTCTTTCATCTTACGGCAACAACAAAGTGGAAGTCTGGGACATCACGAACGCCGCTCCCAGCAATTGGTCGGCACTCGCCAGCCTGTCGGTCGGCGAGAGCGGGCGCAACCCCGCGCAAATCGTAAACGTTGGCGGTCCCGTTTGGGATATTTGGACTGCGAGTCGTTATCGCGGACAGAAACTCCGTTTTCACTCCGTGACCTCAGCGCTCACATCGCAAGGTTCTGCGTGCCCCGCCACGTCATGTCCGGGCACTGACAGCATCAATGCCGTCACATTGCTCGGCGACTTCTTACTCATGCAGTCCTACACTGGCGTTTCGGCGCCGATCAATTGGTGGCGAGCGTCGACTCTTGGGCATAGCGCATCTCAATCCGCCGCCAATGGCAGCGTCAGCATGACCTCTTGGGGCTGGACAACGGTCTCCAACGCCGCACGGACAAAGTCGTTCATCGGTGGGGCGATTGGCAGCAATGCGGCCTTCACTTTTATGGGTCTTGTGGCCAACACCCCAACTGTGACAAAGAAGTTCACTCGCCCAGGAACATCTGTCATTCGCTGGGCGGATTTCACCGTCGAGGGAGCAAAAGAATATCTCTACTCCCTGAGTGCCGACGGTCGACTCGATAAGTGGGACGTCACCGACATCGTCACTCCGCACCTCGTTGCCTCACACACCTTCACGACCGGCACTCCTGAGTTCTACGGCATCGACGTCAACGACTACACCGGACAGGCCGCCATCATCACCAGTCGCGGCGATTTTATACTTTTCGACACCTCAAAGATGAATGTCTCTGAGATCCCTTATCCGATCGTCCCTTAGGAACATCACATCCCGCGAATTGGAATCTTCAGATACCGTGTGCCATTGTCTGAGACCACCGGCAAATTTCCGGCGTCGATATTCACCTGAACACTCGGCAAAAGCAGTCGAGGTGCTGCGAGCGTTTTGTCCCGCTCGTTGCGAAACGCGACAAACTTCTCTTTTGGCGTTTCCGCATTGAGCTGAATATTCTTTCTCTTCTCCTCACCGACCGTCGATTGAAACTCAATACCTCGGCCTGCCGGCATATAGTCGTGACCGACATAGACCTTCACATGATCCGGTAGCGAGTAAATTCGCTGAGTAATTGAGTCGTAGAGAGTCTCTGCAGAGCCGGCCGGAAAGTCACATCGTCCCGTTCCGTAATCTGGCATAAAGAGCGCGTCGCCAGTGAATAGCGACTCATCGTTGATGAGATAAGACGCACACGCTGGCGTGTGCCCAGGTGTGAACAAAGTCTTAATCTTAAGCGAGCCCGCCGAGATCTCCTGTCCATCCTTTAAAAGCAGATCAAATTGCGAGCCGTCGGTCGCAAAGTTCTCACCCAAACCAAACACTCCCTTAAACAACTTCTGCACATCGCGAATGCGCTCACCAATTGCCACTTTTGCAGCCGGAAACTCTGTTTTTAAAACCTGCGACCCCGACAGGTGGTCCGCATGTGCGTGAGTCTCAAGGATGTAGTGAACTTTCAGTCCCTGCTTCTTTACAAAGCCAATCACTTCAGTCGCCGACTCTGTCGAGACTTTCGAGGCGCCCGGATCGTAATCCAGGACAGGATCGATGATGACAGCATCTTTGCTCTTGTCATCAAAGACCACAAAGGTGAGCGTCCATGTTGCACGATCAAAAAATTCTTTTACCGCAAGCTTATTCATTGTGTCTTCCTTTATAAAGCTTTTGAAAGCTGTTCCGCTAAAATCACGGAACCCATAATTAAAACAAAGTAACCAAACGCTTTTTTGAGCTTCACTTCGGGCACTCTTTTCGAGAACGCACCGCCAAGCAAAGTTCCGACAACTGCGAGCGCCACAATCGAAAACAAGAGGGTCCAATTGACGACCAGGCCGTTGCGCAAATCTCCCGTAAATCCAAGAAGGGATTTGACAGCGATAATAAACAGCGATGTGCCGACAGCAATCCGCATCGGAAGCCCGACCAGCACAACAAGCGCCGGAATAATAAGAAAACCGCCACCAGCCCCCACCATTCCCGTGAGCGCTCCAACAACTAGGCCTTCAGTCCCAATCAAAACGTTGCGCTGGGCCTTCGCCATCGTTCGCGGAGCTGACTCCTTCACTGTTTTTTTACTTCGAATCATCGAGACCGACGCCGCCACCATCAGAACCGCAAATATCACCATAATAAAAAGTGGCTTCGATACAGCCAGTGCGCCGATATTCAAAACTGGATCCGGCAGATGCGGAACAATCCAACTTCGAGTTGCAAAGACACCCAAAAAACTGGGGACGGCGAACATGATTCCCGTCTTCAAATCGACGTCACCGCGGCGATACGCTCCAAACCCGCCGACCAATGCCGTGAGTCCCACCACGAAAAGCGAATACGCCGTCGCTTCAAGAACCGGCACGCGGAAAAGATAGACTAGAATAGGAACTGTTAAAATTGAGCCCCCGCCGCCAATGAGACCGAGCGACAACCCCATCAACACACTGGCCAGATATCCCAAAACCGGCAATAACGATTCCACAATCACCTTCGATTCTCTGGCTAGTTCTTGCCAGGAAGCACCTTTTCAATCTTTTGATAGACCAGCATTCCAACCAGTAAGGCGCCGACAAAAACCCA
>JAEUWE010000340.1 GCA_016791465.1 Pseudobdellovibrionaceae bacterium | reverse complement strand
GCATCCCGAATTTAATCACATTATACAAGGTCTCGTCTCGACGCGAGATGAGCTCATGCCAACGTTAAAAATCTTAGTCATGACCAATGGAGACAAACTCGATGACCGCGAAACTGTGCGGGCGTTGAATCTCGCCGATGAACGAATCGTTAAACTCGACGTCGCAACGGAAGAATCGTTCCGTTCATTTAATAAACCGCTGTCTCGAACGAAATTAGAAAAAATTATTCGCGGCGCTAAGCAGCTCAAGGACTGCATCGTTCAGGCGGCTGTCTCACCCACTCCACACGCATTGAATTCAAAGCAACTTGATGATTGGCTTGAGGTCGTTGGCCTCATGGCTCCGAAGAATGTTTATCTTCACTCCATCGAAACTGAAGGACAACCAACTGATTACGAAGAAATCCTACGCGTCGCACATCTTATAGAGCGTCGCACAAAGTTCAAGGCTCTGCTGAGCTCCGAGAACGTCGCGTAATTTGCTGTTGTAGGCGCAGAGCTTCAGGCTGAGCGAGCAGCGCTTCGATACCCTCCAACTGTGTCAATCTTGTCGAGCCCGACTCCCAAATGCGACCCAGCGCAAGATTGGCTTCGGCAACTCGAACAGCAGACAAACGCTGTCGATCGATCCTAACTATCGTTTCAAACACTCTCTCTTTTTCGGTGTCCGAACTGTTCCGCAATCGAAACCATTTTGCAATTTCACGAGCGCCACGAAATGCACATTGCTTTGCTATTGCTGAATCCAGCACGACTGATGACTCTGAACCTGCGGCCGAAAACACGACGTCAATACACGGGTTTCGAGGAACAGCGATGCCTCCAGCCGACCACGACTCAAGAAAAAACCAGAAGTTCAATAACGAGTCTGTTGCCGCTTGTTCGTAGTCCAACAGTCTGTCTCGCAAAGACGATTGAATCACGGCTCGCGCTCCGAGACGTTTTGAGAAAAACTCCCTCGCCCAAAGCTCTTTGCGCACTTCGAAGGTTGGTACATTCGGAAACGGTCGAAATCCAAGCTCGTTTGCATGGGTTTGAAACTCACGTCGCAAAGCTACTGTTTTTTCGCTCCGAGACGGAAGTGGCGCCATCTCATAGGCATCTGTCAGTGTGTTGTAGATCATCGGCCGCTCGTCATTAATAAATAGATAGGGACCTTTGCGTAACGACGACCGAATCGGATAGATATCTCCAAGGACCCACTTGGCCCAGGCCGACTCCGTCGGAAGAAAGCGCTCATCTTTGCGCCACAGCTCAGACTCTTCACCTGGTCCCTTCAAAAGCGCGTGAAAACTTCTGACACTCTCATTGGAGCGATCGATACCCGTCACCCAGTACACAAGCGTTGCTCCGAGATCCGCAAGACTCACATTGGCATCAAATGTCCAAGATTTTGGAGTCCACTGATACTGAGCCTTACGACCCTCTTTGACCATCAAAGCGACGTGACTCATCTGCGAATGAAGATCCAGCGCTGGGATTTCATCCTCTCGCCTGTCAACGGAGTCTCCTTGCAGGCCAGCAAGCGTAATCGTTGTGCGATCCCATTGT
>JAEUWE010000318.1 GCA_016791465.1 Pseudobdellovibrionaceae bacterium | reverse complement strand
CCAGCGCACCGTAGCTGAAGTCCGTCGTGCGTTTCCGCGAACCGCATTTTTGTCCCACGCTGCGCCATCGTTGATGCTGTCGCGGAATTCCGCCGATGCACAGCGGCGGAATCTAATTCGCAAGCAGCATGTGGCCCTTGAGCGGTTTGTCCTTAATCTTCAAAAGCGATCGAAACCACGACTGGAAGTGGACGGGGACGTCGCCATCGTCGACGAAGGCCAGATAGAGCTTAAGCGCATCAGTTCGAACGGGGGAGCGAGACCGTCGACCACCTATGTCAGCACCAAGCCAATCACTAACGGCCAATACCGAAGTTTCCTGGAGGCGACAAACTTGCCGCCGCCTCCGACATGGACCCGGCCTAGCTATTGCCTGGAGTATGCCCCGGTGGTCGGCGTAACCTGGTTTGAGGCGAGCGCATACGCTGCCTGGATTGGCGGCAACCTACCGACCGAAAGCGAGTGGCTGCAGGCGGCACAAGGCCCTGATCCGGGTCGACGGTTTGCCACTGCAACCGGAACAATTGGTTCAGATCTTGCCTGTTACGGCCGCAGCTTCAGTAACTATGCGCCGGAAGCGGCGACCGTCCATCCTCCAAATGCCGAGGGCTTTTATGGTCTATGCGGCAATACCTGGGATTGGTGCAACTCGTCATGGGGTGCGCATCGCGTCATACGAGGTGGGGGATGCATGGATGCGGCAGACTTCTGCGCTGTGGACGCGCGTTACCGCAACGCCCCTATCGACCGCGACTGTACCGTCGGCTTCCGCGTGAAAATAACACATTACTCTCGCGACGTTGTCAGCGTAAATCAAGGAGAAGCGAAATGAATACGGAGAAGGAACTGCTAGAGCGGCTCAAGTCTCTGTCATCACGAGAACGGGCTGCCGCATTAGCCCATTGGATTTACATGGAGGCGTCACATCGCAAGGGCTGGACAACACGCGTTAGCGATGATTGGGAACGCCTTGACGAAAAGGCACGCGAATTCAATTTCGCCAGCACCGACATGTGGGCAATGTCGCCTGATGTTCTAGATGCGTGGATAGCAGCGATGATAGCTTACCGAAATGAGATTGGCGACCGCAGCTAGTTATCCGGCGAGCGCCAGGCCCATGAAAAAGGTTGTGATTCACAGCGAAACTCGTTTGCTGGACGATTACTTTCAGGTCGACGAAGCCGAATTCTCTTTCGAACGATTCGACGGGCATATGAGCGCGCCGGTGCGCCGCCTTTGCTTTGAGCGCGGTGATTCAGTAGCTGCAGTGGTCTTCAATCGCGACACGCAGCGGGTTATCCTAATTGAGCAACTGCGCTTCCCTGCTTACAAGAAAGGTCCGGGATGGCTGCTTGAGGTAGTAGCGGGAATCATGACTCGTGGTGAAACTCCTGAAACAGCGCTTCGGCGAGAAGTTCGCGAAGAGATTGGATACGAGATCGACCAGCTTTGTCATATTGCAACGTTCTACCTTTCGCCTGGTGGTTCTTCGGAGCGGGTGATCTTGTTCCAAGCAGACGTGAGAAATGCTGGACGAGTAAGTGAGGGTGGCGGTGTCCCTGAAGAAGGGGAGGACATCCGCCTCGTTGAGGTATCCATTGAGGCGTTACGCGACGAGCAAGTTTTTGCTCGAATTCAGGACGCTAAGACTCTGGTCGGTATTATGTGGCTGCTGCAGCACGGCGCGACGAATTGGGACGTCGAATAGGCATGACACAAGCCGACAAGAGTTGTTTCGTAATTATGCCTTTTGGCGACAAGAAGGACGCCGACGGGAAGATTATCGACTTCGATTCAGTTTATGAACGCCTAATCAAAGTCGCCATTACGGGTCAGGCCATGCGCGCGGCTGGAGGCCAACCGCTGAAATGTATTCGCTGTGATGAGATTGCGGAGGCTGGTTGGGTTCATCGACAGATGATCTCGCATATTCTTGATGACGATGTTGCCATCGTCGATCTTTCCACTCTCAACCCTAACGTCTTCTATGAGCTCGGAGTTCGACACGCGCTACGGCAAGCTGTCACAGTACTTCTCTGCCGGAAAGGCACAAATACGCCGTTCAATATTCAGGGATTTAAATGTATCCGTTACGATCCCGATGATCAGAATGACCTTGATTTGGCTCAGCGTGAGATTGCGCAATATGTCGCCAGTGGATTGAATGGCCAGCACATAGACAGTCTCGTGTACGAGGTGCTGAAGGAACGCAAACTCCAAGGTGCTGCGGCTGAACGGTTAGATCCGGAGAAACCTTACCTCTTCAAAGTGAACAATGTTCCCAAGAAGCGGATCGGCGTCCTTACTGGCGATTTGCGCTACGTAAAGGAGAAGATCGACATCTGGGTCAACTCCGAGAACACAAACATGCAGATGGCACGTTTCTTCGAACGATCCGGCTCTGCCGTCATCCGGTATTTCGGTGCAAAAAGAGACATAACCGGCCAAGTTGTGGAAGACACGATTGCCGAAGAATTGACCCAGCTTATGGGTTCAACCAAGTGGGTGCAACCGGGCACCGTATTAGTCACTTCGGCCGGTGCACTGCAGAAAAGCCATGGCGTAAAGCGTATCTTCCACGTTGCCGCGGTCCAAGGTCAGCTCGGTGTGGGATACGGGCCCGTGCCAGATGTTGGAGCCTGTGTGCGTAGCGTATTAGAGATGACCGATTCACCAGTCTGTGCAGGTGAAAGGTTTCGATCAATCTTGTTTCCCCTCTTGGGTACGGGCACTGCTGGTGCCGATCTGAAAATGACGGTGCGACGCCTCATCGATGCGGCCATCAATTATTTCGAGCGCAGACCAACAAGTTCAATCGCCACCGCGTACTTTCTCGCATTTACTGATCATCAACGGGATGCATGTTTGGCGGCGCTGCGGCAAGC
>JAEUWE010000457.1 GCA_016791465.1 Pseudobdellovibrionaceae bacterium | reverse complement strand
TGGCGCGTTCGAATATTGTCGAGATCGGTTACTCGGAGGATCAGGGGTTCGCGCTTTTGCTTTTATCGCCCCGAACAGAGGTGCGAATGGGTCACGATGACCTGGACGTTAAGGTTCGACGAGTCGGCCACGTGCTGAACTATTTGTCGACCCACGGCAAGCGGGCTCCGATTATCGATTCGACTTCGGTCAAGAAAGTAGTTGTCAGGGCGCATCACCGTCCGTAGCCTTAGGTAGAGGTTTGTTGGCTCAAGGGTGAGCCAGCCCCTCAAAACGGGCCTAAAACGAGATAAATAGGCACGTTGAATTCGTTCCTTGAACCTAGCTAAACCTAGGATCAGTGGAGGTTAAGGATGACTTACGACCGAACGACGGATCGTTCGACCGGAGCAAGTGGATCAGCGGTCCGCGACGCTCTGCGAGATAAACCGAGTATGAACGAAATCATACTCGCAGGACTCGACATTGGCTCGACCAAGGTCTCGGTCGTTATTGGTGTGGTGAAGCCCGCACCGAATGCCTCGATGAATGGCGGCGCTTTCTCCAATCAGGACATTCAACTTGAAGTGGTGGGGTTGGGTTCGGCGCCATCAACGGGCATTCGCCAAGGTGTTGTCGTCAATGTCGAAGCGACGACAGAGGCGATCGCCAAGGCCCGCGAAGAAGCGGAGCTGATGGCCGGCTACCGAATCAGCGATGTTTACCTCGCTGTTGGCGGTACACATGTAAAGTCCTTTGATTCGCGCGGCATGATCGCGATTCGCAATAAAGAAGTGAAATCAGATGATATCGCGCGAGTGATTGAAGCTGCAAAAGCGGTTGCGGTTCCGTCTGATCGACAGGTTTTGCATGTTCTCCCTCGCGAATACAAAATCGATGAGCAAGCCGGGATTTCAGATCCGATCGGTATGTCCGGTGTTCGTCTTGAAGCGAACGTGCACATCATCACCGCTGGGCAAACGGCTCTGCAGAATATTTTTAAGTGTGCAGAAAAAGCAGGTCTGCATGTGCGCGGCCTGGTGCTCCAGCAATTGGCGTCGTCGCTTGCGATTTTGTCTGAAGATGAGCGCAAGCTCGGCGTTTCGGTTGTTGATATCGGCGGTGGAACATCTGACATTATCACTTATGTCGCAGGCGCCGTCGCCCATACCGCCACGGTGGCGGTGGGTGGAAGCCACTTTACTCAAGATGTGGCGATGGGGCTTCGGACACCGCAGGCTTCTGCCGAAATCGTGAAGCGCAAATACGGCTGTGCGATTGCGGACCTTGTTGATGAGAATGAGACAATTGAAGTCGAAGGAGTCGGCGGGCGGAAGCCGCGGTCGATTTTGCGTCGTCATCTGTGCGAGGTGATTGAACCGCGCGCCGAAGAGACGATTCTTTTGATATGGCAGGAAATTCGACGCTCTGGTCTTGCTGAGCAGATCGGTTCAGGCATCGTCCTTACCGGCGGCGCAAGCCAGCTCGAAGGCCTTGTTGAAATGGGCGAATTTGTGTGTGAAGTGCCAGTGCGCAAAGGTTTGCCTGAGCGTATTGGCGGTCTTGCAGATGTCGTGAAGAGCCCGGAGTGCGCGACGGCTGTAGGACTTTTGGTTTATGGGACAGAAAACTTATCAATTCAAGAAAAGCAACGCCTCGCTCAATCGGGACGCGAAGTGGATCTGAACTCGGTCGGAGAGACGATTGAAAACGTCGCTCGCCGCGTGAAGGATTTCTTTGGCGGAGCATTGAGCTGATCTTCAGGATGGAACGGAGGGGTCATGTTTGAACTCGAGGAGAACATCAACATCGGAGCCAACATTAAAGTCGTCGGAGTCGGCGGCGGAGGGAACAACGCGATCACATCGATGATCGACGGTGGTCTGCAAGGTGTTGAGTTCTTGGTCGCCAATACTGATCGCCAAGTTCTGGCGTCGCATAAGGCGTCGAAAAAAATCAATCTTGGCAGTGAACTGACCAAGGGACTTGGCGCTGGCGCAAATCCCGAAGTTGGCAAACGCTCGGCCATCGAGTCTTACAACGATATCGTTGAAGCACTCGACGGTGCAGACATGGTTTTCGTCACTGCCGGTATGGGCGGCGGAACAGGAACGGGCGCGGCTCCGATTGTTGCGAAGATCGCACGCGAGCTCGGTGCGCTCACGATCGGTGTTGTGACTCGCCCCTTCCTCTTCGAAGGTAAAAAGCGTATGCGCAATGCCGATGGCGGTATTGCGGAGCTTCGCGAGAATGTGGACACGTTGATCGTTATCCCGAACCAAAAGCTGCTTTCGATCTCGAACGACAAGACGACTCTTGTCGACAGCTTTAAACGTGCCGACGAAGTTCTGTTGCACGCGGTAAAAGGGATTTCTGACCTCATCAATATTCGCGGTCTTATCAACCTCGACTTTGCCGATATCCGCACCGTCATGGCATCAAAAGGTATGGCGATCATGGGCACAGGGCGCGCGCGCGGTGAAAACCGTGCCGTCGAAGCGGCAACAGCGGCAATCAGCTCGCCTCTTCTTGAAAACATCACGATCGATGGCGCGACTGGAATTATCGTCAACATCACGGGTGCAAACCTCTTGATGAACGAAGTCGATGAAGCGACGACATTGATCACAGAAGCCGCTCACGAGTCGGCCGAAGTGATCTTCGGTGCTGTGATCGACGATTCACTTGGTGATGAGATTCAGATCACGGTTATTGCGACCGGCTTTGGCCTTGATCCCGCACAGATTTCAACAAACGAGCATTTGGCGCAGATGCAAGCTCTGCAACATCAGGTTCGCGCTTCGCAACAGGTGAACGCCATGACCCATCAGCATCAACCTTGGCAGCCCGGCTCGTATGCCGCAGCTCCACAGCAGTATGTGCCGCAACCACAGTATGCTGGGTCGGCACCGATGATGCCGATGCCGATGATGCCGCAATCAATGGCGCCTGTCGCTCCGGCTCCGATCGCTCAGCCCGAGCCGGTTGCCTACGAGTACGCGCAGCCGCTCCAGCCGGTGCAGCCGCAGGTCCAGCAGACTCCAGTTGCACAGCCGGTCCAGCAGATCGCAACTCCATCGGTATCGATGGCGCCAGCGAATGAAGGACCGCACATCAATCTGAATGGCTCGGCCGCTCCGGAGGCCCAGAGTAGCGAGAAGCCGCTTCCACGTGATCTGCTGCTCGCGAAAGTTCGTCAGTACCGCGAGAATCAAGCAAAGCGTGTCGGCGCTCCTGAGCAGCTAGCGATGGATGTTGAAGGGCCCGAGAGTTCGCTTGAGGCGGCACGCCGTCTCGCGAGCGAGATCGTGCGCTCTCCGTTTGATCCAAAGAACTTAGACGTGCCAACATTCCTTCGTCGCAAAGCTCGCGAAGAAGAGAATGAGAACGCGAATATCTAAGAATCACTGAGTATCAGTGAAGTGTGAAGGGGCGGGTCTGAGCGACCTGCCCTTTTTTGTTCATATAAGAATTCAGGGCGCATTTTACTTTTGTTCACGGTCGTCATGGTCGTAGGGCCCTTATTTGTCCCTGGAGAGGCACAGCCTTTGCGAATGAGGTGCCGCACGTGAAAAGAGACAACCCTCAAACGAAGGACGTAATATGAAAATGAAATCGCTGGTTCTCACGGCTGCCACATTGACTGCACTTGCTGCTCCTCAGGCCAAAGCCTGTAGTGACGTAGACTTGATCGTAGGCCTATACATGGTCATGACGATCACATCGGCGCCGACGGGAACGACTATTCTTGCTGCGGCAGAATGCCGCGATGAAATGTTGAACGTGCAAGAGGCTGCGGTCGCGTATCGCATGTCGGGTGAGATGAGCCCGGTTCTGCAATCGAGCATCGATGCGGTTCAAAAGGAGCAGAATCTCTCTGCGGAGACGATCATTGACCGTCTCGTCAATGCGAAGCTTGGAGCGGAGTAAGTGATACGGTCGGCTTGGCTTGCTCTGCTCGTCGTCGTCGCGCCTCAGCTTGCGAGCTCGTTTGAGTTTCGCATTGAGACTGCGTTGACGCCACGAGAGCGCAGCAAGGCCGACCAGATTCTAAAAGAAGTGAGCCAGGCATTGCCGACAGAGATGAGGAAGAGCCTGCCTCAGACGTTTAAAATCAAGTTTAAGAATATTCCGGCGACAAAGGATCGCGAGCGACTTGGAGTCGCCGAAATGTTCTTCAATCGAATTGTGCTGAACGAGAAGTTTCTGAGTCCCACAGCTGATTCGAAACTCTTTAACGAGCTTAATTTTAAGAAAGCTCTCGCCCATGAGCTTGCGCATTTCTACGATCAAGCGAATGTGGCAAAGCCTCGCCTAAAGCCGCTGGTGAGTTACTGCGAGGGGCGACCGTCCTACGAAGGGCAGCGCCCAAGTGAGCTTTGCGAAGCATTGAAGAGAAAATCAAAAACGATTTCTGATGATCCCGAGTTCAAAGCACTTGCCGGTTGGGTGGACTCAGCTTCGGGCACTGAGCGGGTCAGCTCATTCACGCGCCGCCTTCCCAATCCCTACGCGGCCTCTGCTCCGCATGAAACATTCCCTGTGTTCTTTGAGTCCTACCTCTTTGAGCCGGATTTTGCGTGTCGTATGCCGGCCGTAAACGCCTATTTCAACGATCACTTTGGTGTTCGGAACAGCGCAAATTGTGATTCCCAGATGAGTTGGTATCTCCCGGGAGAGCCAAAACCCTATCGTACGATCAGTCGCGATCGGATATGGGCGATCGACTACTTCTGGGCCTCTGAGGGCGCAGCTGGAGAGAGCCGATTTGGACATTCGATGCTTCGCCTCGTGGTTTGCGCTCCCGATCGCACACCAGGGCCTGATTGCTACAAGGACTTTAACGATCACATCATTCTCAGCTTTGGCGCTTCGTCTGAAAACTTTGATTTTGGGACGGTTTCCGGCGTTACTGGAAAGTATCCGCTCAATCTGCATGCGTCGACATTTCATAAGATCAAACGGCAGTACAACCATGCCGAACTTCGGGATCTGTATGCGGTACCGCTTAAACTGACCGAAGCTCAGAAGAGTCGTATGATCGACGCTCTCTATGAGACGCATTGGACGCTGAATGGTCAGTACTATTTTATGACTCGTAACTGCACGAGCGAGATTTCGCGAGTTCTCCTTGGTACCGGCTTACCTCTGGACCTCGCGTTTGACTTAAAAAGTACGATCCCATCCGAACTTTTCACAAAGCTTCTGTCCTCGGCCCTCATCGACCGCTCGGTGAATTCGCGATCGAAACTGCAGAAGAATGCCCTTTTGTACTTTAGCTCAAGTCAGAAGACAGTGGACCTTGCGCTCTCGCTCGTTTCGATGGCTGCCGGAGCGAAGGTGCCGACAATTGATGTCTATATTAAAAAAGTAAACGACCGAGCCTTTGATAAGTTGCTTGCGAAGACCGAGTCGAACGAGAAGCTTCTTTATGCAGTTTACTTTCTTGAGTCGATCCGTCGCGACCGAGCGATGGCGGCCATGGCGAAGGAACTCGTTGAGAAAGAAGCAAATGTTCGTCAGACCATGCAAGAGGCTGTCGCGGTCGGCGCAAAAGGCGCTTTCGACTTGCGCTTCCCAGGTCTCTTTTTGACCAACGCCCGCTATGGCGTTCCGACGAACGAAGAGGCGTATGAGGTCGCAGGCCTGGTCACGTCTCAAATCGCAAAGGACAAAGAAACACACCAGGCCTTGATCGGCTCAGCCCAAGCGATCCTCAGCGGTGTGCAGCAGTCTTTTGTGGATTCTGCGGGGCGAATGGACCGAGTGGTTAAGATGATTCAATCGAAGTCGCAGTCGACGGTCCAATGACCATCATGAGCTCGATTCCGATCGAGATTCAGTTCGACGATGAGTCTCGTCAGACGGCTCTTGGATTTGTTGACGTTGGAATCAACGGTTGCGTCCACCGCTTTCTATTGGATACAGCGTGTGCTCAGTCAAAACTGAGTTGGTGTGCTCACTCCCAGACTTTAGAGAAGATCGGTATTCGAGAGTCATCCGGTGTTTTTGGTCGATCTCAATACGATGAGGTCCTGATCGAACGAGTGAAGTTTGGCTCCCTTGATCTTTCCAACGTGTCGATGGCAAGGGCTCCGGAGGGCGAACGTGGCTATAGTCTTTTGGGTATGGATGCCCTGAAGCACTTATCGCTTCGATTTTTTCTCAGTGAGGGAAGATTGGACGTTCTAAACGGTCCGTTGGAATTGGCAAATGAGCTCGAGGTCGATCAAGGCTCAATTCCCTATGTGAATGTCGAATTGGATGGACGGAATGCAAAGGCAGTATGGGATACCGGAGCGAGCGTCACGCTGGTTGATATCGGATTTTTAAAAAGAAATCCTGATCTATTTGAAGTCGTA
>JAEUWE010000205.1 GCA_016791465.1 Pseudobdellovibrionaceae bacterium | reverse complement strand
AATAGAGAAATGATTCGACTGCTCGTTGTGGACGATGCGCCATTTATTCGAGAGATTGTGCGACACACAGTTTCGTCACCGACCATTGAGGTTGTGGGAGAGGCTGAGGACGGCGTTGAGGCTGTTGAAAAGTGTCGCGAGCTGATGCCTGACGTGATCTTAATGGATATCGTGTTGCCGAAAAGAAGTGGCATCGATGCGGCGAGAATGATTCTTGCCGACTTTCCGCAGGTGCGAATCGTCGCATTCTCGACTAACGATCACGAAGCGATGGTCATGAAAGCGTTGGATGCCGGCTGCTGTAGTTACGTCGTTAAGCCATTTAAACCGTCCGATCTTATCGCCGCGATTGAACAGGCGGTCGCGGCTGATTCTGGCCGGACGGGACATCCTCGCGAGTCGGTTGGTTAAAACAGATTTTGAAAACAGAAAAACGGAGAGGCCATGGAAGGATTCTTCTTTACAGTAAAAACGATGATGTTCTCGCTCTTACTCTTGTTTGCGCTGCAGCTGAAGATTGCGGGTGAAACACTGGAGTCGCGATCAGAAAAGCTGATCTATGAGAGCTCAGCGTCGCAGACCTTAAACGGAATGGCGCAAGGCGCGATTCGGCTCTCGAGGGACGCATGGCGCGCCGTGGATGGGATGATCTCCGGAAACACAAAAAGCAGCTCTAGCAGAAAAGTCTCTCGCGAAACAGAACACGATCTGGATTGATCGCGAGACTATTGATTGCGGCACAAGACTTTACTGTCGATGGCGATTGCCTGAAGTCGGAAGTGCTTTCGAGCGGCTTGTTGAAGAGTCACTGACTGCAACCTTTTGAGTCTGATCACGACCGCTCTTATCGGCAAACGGGCAGGCGGCTCCGGCCTTCTTGACCTGGTGGTACGCTAGGCCTGCCGGGTTGCGAACGTCGTTTGGATCTTGGCGCTTGATATCGACAGCCGCGAAAGTGGTTTGAGCCATCGACAATACGAACAGAGCCAGCATAAGCGAACGACGTTTCATAGAACCTCCTGTGGGCTTTGGTTTCGCCCGATACAAGATACCTATTCGAAATTCGTTCCAAGCCGGTCGTTTTTGTGCCGCGCAAAATGTATGTAAATTCAATATGTTATGGATGGGCGAGAGGGCCGTGGGAGCTGTTGGCGAGAAGCCAGCGCGGGGGTGTCGAACAGGGGCACACGGGTGTATCGTCTTTAGACGGAAAAAGGGACGGCCCTGTAGGCTCGTCCCTCTTGAGTTGGCGTCTCAAACTGAGACATTCCTAGTCGTTTACGCGATTGCCTTTGGTGGGCTCCGCTTTGGCGGGGCGTTCGCCCTGGGGCTCGATCTTTGGGCCCTCATTGTGGAATCCTCCCGCGGCATTTCTTTTACATTCGCGACACTCAATTCCGTCGGCAACGGTGGTGCCCTCGGTGGCAGCGGGGTCGCCATTCATGATGCGCTCGTTGTCGCGCTGAAGGGTGACGTCGTCTTTATTGGGCTCAGCGCCAAGAGCGTGTTGGCTGAGGCCAAGTCCGAAGCTGAGGAGGAGGGTCAGTGTTAAAAGCATGAGAAACTTCATATTCATCCCTTCTTACATATTCAATTCAGAAGTTGCCGGAGCAATGATGTCGAGCAGGTTATTAAATGTGCTGGCAACCTGAGTTGCGACCGCGGGGCCATCGTTACTATCAACCTTATTAATCTCGCCGTTTGCTTTATAAGTCACAGCGATTGTTCCAACCTTTGGACGAGTGATCTCGGCGGGACGCCCAGAGCGCTCCTCGTACTTGATCTGCACTTCTTTTTTCGCTTGATCGATAATGGTCGCGATGCGGCCGCGTTGGTCGTAGGTCAATTTGACGGATTGGCCATCTGAGTTCTGCGCGGCAATCAAGTTGCCACGGCTGTCGTAGTTAAAGCTGGTCTCCCGTCTCTTGGCGACTTTGCCTTTCACGTCAAAGAACTCGGTCTGTACCTTCGATACTTTGTTGTAAGCATTCTTGTACTCGTAGATCAGTCTGGTCGATGCGGTCGACTTCTCGCGAACGAGGCCGTTCGGGAAATAGTCAAACGACGTTGTTATCGAGTTCTTTTTGATCTGTGTCGGACGGCCGAAATCAGGATGATATGTGATGTCGAGCGTGTCCGAAAGTGAGCGATTGAGTACACGTGCGAGTACCTTTTTTCCATCAGCGCGAGTCTTCAGCCAGAACTCAAAACGGGCTTCGTTTTTAATTTCGTTGCCGCATTTTTTTACAGCCGTCGACCAGAAGTGGTCTTTGGGGTTGGTCTTATCTGAACCGTAGTCGTACGTCTCTTTGCACGCTGTTCCCGTCAATGCGCGATCGGTAAATGATGTGACCCAATCATTCTTCTGATTATAGGTCAGCGCCTTGAATGTGTTATCGGGGAAGGTGATCTTGGTGACGTTGTGGTTCTCGTCGTACTGATACTTGTACGTGTTCTTCCACATGTTGTTGACCTCAGAAAGGTCTTCACCATTGTACTTATACTCGGCCTTAAGTCCTCCGGGAGCGGAGATCTCTTTAACTCGTTTTGTTGGGAAAAAACTAAAAGTCAGTTTTTTTCCGGTATTGTCGACAATCTCTTTAATTGTATCGCCAGAATAATTGATCTTAAGGAAGTTGCCATTTTTGTCATAGAGAGCGGTGAGCTTGCCTGCCGGATTGAAGCGCTGTGCAGCCCCGTCGACAAGATTGCGTGTGTATTGAGTGCCGTCAAATTCTATAGTCTCGACTTCGAGGTTGTCGGATGCGAATACCGTTCCCTTTTTCACATCTGATGCAGCGAAACCAGCCTGCTTGGCCCATCTGTTGCGAAGTGAGCTGTCATTGCGAAGCTGTTCGCGCAGTGTTTCGAGCGATTCGTTTCCTGCGTTTGGATTGGTTTTTTTGTAGAATTCGACCACCGCAGCGACGGTTTTTTCAACGCTGTTGCCGGCGTCGTTTTTTGGCTTGTAGGTGATCTCTTGTCCGGCGCCACATTCTTGCAGCTTGAGGTAGCCTTCTGGCGTTTTTTCTACACTGGTTTCGAACTCTGAGCACCAGCCAAAGCCAAACATCCCGGAGAAGACGGTTCGACTATTGTAGATCCGTTGCACTTTCAGCGAATAGCCAGAGCCGGCGACTTGAACGTCAATGTAGGACTCCGTGTAGTTCGCATTTTTCATATCGACCGTGGCGGCCGCGTGTTGCGACAGAGTCAGCACTAAGGCTGTAGCGTAGCCGATGGCAATTCCATTGCCGACGAGCTTGCGACCCTGTTGTTTAAAGAAGCGCATGAAGTAATCCCCCAAACATCCGTGTTCTCAGAAAGCTACACCTTTATTTTAATGATTTTCCGCATGGTGATTCCACCTATAATTTGCAGGACCAGCATGATTAGTAGGGCGATCACGCCGAGGGTCGTGGTGAAGAGGGGCGAAATGTAGTTCGGGTCCATGGCCCAGAACATGATGAGCAGGACGAAAGGCACCATGATGATAATTGTCCCCTGAGCCATACCTTGGGCCGTAAGGGCTTCAATCTTCTTCTCGACCTTCTGGCGCTCGCGGACGACAAAGACGATAGTCTGAAAAGTCTCGGCCATGTTTCCGCCGGTTTCTTGCAGAATATTGACCGCCGTCACAAACATTTGAACGTCTTGTCGCGGAATGCGAACGGCCAGTTCGGTCAGTGACTCTTGAAGGCTCCGGCCAACTCGAATTTGCGACAGAACTAAGCCAAACTCTTGGCTAATCGGATTGGGTAGGTTGTCTTTGATCCGCTCCATGCATTGCTGCACTGACAAGCCGGCCTTTACACCATTGGCCATCATGGTCATGCCGTCGACCATCTGATCAACGAAAAGATTGCAGCGCCGATTCCACATCATTTCGACGACCATCTTTGGAACACTCCACATTCCGAATGTGACGAGGCTTCCGGCGACGAGGCCCGGCATCAGATTGGGCCAAAGTGCAAGGAACACCAATGCTCCTAAGCCGAAGCTTGAGGAGAGCATCATCCACGTGACCTTGTTGCGATCGGTCTCCACAAACATCTGTTCGAGGTAACGAAGTACTTCTTCGCGTTGGCCAAGGCTCTTCCGGTGTAACCAGTTTATGAGTCGATCGGCCCAAACGTAGCTAACAAAAAAAGCCGAACCACCAACCGTCAACAAGGCAAAGTACTCATTGCCAAGGATGCTGTTCATCGTGAACCTCCGGAGGCTTTCTTTGGATCTGCACTATTCGCTGGTGTCGCCGCAGCAGGTGCACTTGCCGCCGGCGTCGCTGGTGGTGCCTGATTGGAAAACAGAGATTTTGGAATGATGAGTCCGCGCTTCTCAAACTTCTCGATACACTTCGGAATCAAGCCGGTGGCTTGGAACTCGCCAATAATTCTTCGGTTTTTATCGAAGCCTTTTTCGACAAAACGAAACACCTCTTGCTGAGTTACGACTTCGCCCTGCATGCCTTGGACTTCGGTTACGCTGATCAGTTTTCTTGTTCCGTCAGAAAGACGTTGGATCTGCACAATGATATTCACCGCGTTGGCAATCTGCTCGCGAATGGCGCGGGCAGGAAGATCCATTCCGGCCATCATACAAAGTGTTTCAAGACGACCGATTGCCTCTTTGGGGTTGTTCGAGTGGACAGTTGTCATTGAGCCGTCGTGTCCGGTCGACATCGCCTGCAGCATGTCGAGGGCCGCGCCATCGCGACATTCTCCAACGACGATGCGATCGGGACGCATCCGCAAAGAGTTTTTGACGAGATCGCGAATCGTAACGGCTCCGGTCCCTTCCATATTGGCCGGGCGGGTTTCGAGACGAACGATGTGATCCTGCTTCAGCTGTAGTTCGGCCGCGTCTTCGATAGTGACGACGCGCTCGTTTGACGGAATGAATCCAGACAGAGTGTTAAGAAGTGTCGTCTTACCGGAACCAGTACCGCCTGAGATGATAACATTCATTTTGTTGGCGACGCAGATGCGGAGAAACTCCATCATCTGTTGTGTGCAGGCATTCCATTCATTGACATAGGTCTCGGGGCTCACTGGCTTTTTCCTAAACTTACGAATGGTGACAGCGGGCCCATCGATGGCGAGTGGCTCAATGACCGCGTTCACTCGAGAGCCGTCTTTAAGACGAGCGTCGACATAGGGAACGGATTCGTTAATCTGACGGCCAAGTGGCGCGACGATTCTCTCGATGACCTTGCGCAAGTGAAAGTTTGAAGTGAACTTTGTCGGGCTGAGTTGAACCAATCCATTTTTTTCGATATAGATCTTCTCGTGGCCGCAGACCATGATTTCGGTGACGGCAACGTCCTCAAGCAAGTCCTCGAGTGCGCCGAGGCCAAGCGCTTCGTCTAAAACTTCTTTGATTATAGTCGCACGCTCTTCGCGACCAAGCCCGCCACCTTCTTTGTCGACAAGAGTTGCAATGACGGCGTTGGTCTTTTTTCGAAGCTCAGCTTCTTTTTCGGGATCGCCTTGGGTGTCGGTGACGCCCTTTTTGAGATCCATTGCTTTGATCAATTCATTGTGAATCGTCAGTTTAAGCGCCGTTCGTGGATCGACGTTTTTTAAGATCTTCGCTTTGCCGCCGCTGCTTCCGGCTGCATCAACCTTTGGACTGTCCTTGTTGAACTTGACCTGCTGGGGTTTAGCTGACGCTTTAAGCTGTTGAAGCAGTCCACCGGTGAGTCGACGAACGACATCAAAATGCGCTACGGCGACGGGAGATTTTGGGGAGCTCATTACAAAGGGTGTTGCTCGCGCGACCGAGCCGAGCACCGTCCCGTCATCTTGTGGAATAACACCGAGAATCTGTTTTCGAAGAGTCTGACCGATCGCTGCGGGCTGCAATCCAGCGGGCGACGCTTTATTCACGACGACCTGAATGACATCGGTCGGAAGATTGGCAGAAAGAAGTTCGCCCATCATTTTGATTGTTTGATTGACGGAGAGAACGTCGGGCGCAGTGATTAAAAGTAGCGCCGTGGTTTTCTCGATCGCGGTGAACTGCAGTGGCTGCAACTGGTTGCCGAGATCAATAACAATATATCGGAAGACATTCGAAAGATTCTCAAGCTGTCTAGAAAATTGCTCTGGATTGGCATTGAGAGT
>JAEUWE010000162.1 GCA_016791465.1 Pseudobdellovibrionaceae bacterium | reverse complement strand
CGCTTAAAAAATTCAATATCGGTCGCTATCAGGGGACGATGCGTGCGGCCAGCTACGAAAGTGTCGTCGATGTCCCAGATCTGGGTGAGCGTCTGATTTCGATGAATGAACCGCTCAAGCATGCGGGCTACACCTTTTATCAGGCGAGTTTTGAAAGTGATCCTTCCGGAAATCCTGTGGCGAGTGTGCTCTCGGTCAATCGCGATCCGGGGCGTGGGCTTAAATATTTCGGTTCTCTGCTTATTGTACTTGGAACTTTGCACCTGTTTTACATGAAGCGACGCTCATGGGTGGACCTGGCGAGCCGAGTGAAAAAGGAGAATGTGTCATGATGACTCTGTGGCGTGGTTTTCTGATGTCGGTATTGGTGGCCTTCGCGGCCACCGTTGGTCATGCTGCGAGTGGTGATGGGCCCCATGATGGGATGGAGGCGCTTAAGCGTCTGCCCATTCAAGATGCTGGACGGATCAAGCCGTTTGACACCTTTGCGCGAGAGACTCTTCAGTTGGTTTACGGTAAAGAAACTTACCGAGCCAAAGCCTCGGGAGATGGTGCTGCGGACTCGCGCGAGCGCTCGGCGATGGAAATCGTCATGACTTGGTTTTTGGCGCCGCAGTTCTGGGATGAGCAGGAGATTGTCGAGCTGAAGCTCGCGTCTTTGAAAGAGGCGCTGAACCTTGAAAAGACAAGGGATCGATTTACGCCGAAAGAGATGTTTGCAAACGATCGAACGGGACTTGTCTTTCAGGAGCTTGCGAGCTTTCGTGAGACCAAGCAAAAACTGACGCCCTATTTTCAAGCGGTGCAGCGGCTTGAGACCCAGCTGAGTGTGTATCAGGCGATCAAGGCAGGACTGATGTTCCGCGTAATTCCGCCAAAGCCGGTTTTGGCTTCCGACGTGCACGCTGGAAATGCCGCTATTCCGACGGCAATGCCGGGTAAAGAAAAAAACCGGTGGATCTCTTTGTCTGAGGTTGAAGGGCCGCTGAAAGATCAGTTTTCAATTGTGGCCAAGAGTTTCATTCATGCTCTTCCTGGTGTTGAAAAGTCGGCGACGGATGCGAGTGTGCCATCCTTACAGCAAGCTGTGACCGAGTTTCAAAATCTGGCACGCGCCGAAAACCCAGAACTCTATCCTGATGGGAAAGACATCTCCATTGAAGTTCACTATGAGGAGCTGCATCCGTTCCGGATCGCATGGCTTCTTTATGTGACAGCGGCAATTCTGATGGCCTTTGCGTGGTACTCCGAAAAGGCAATCTACGTGCGTTCGGGCTGGAGTTTTGCGATCCTTGCCTTCTTGGTGCACACCTATGGGTTTGCACTTCGAGTGTATTTGACGGGGCGTCCACCGGTTTCGAACATGTATGAGTCGGTGATTTGGGTCGCTTGGGGAACGATGCTGTTTGCTTTCTTTTTTGAGGCGAAGCAGCGAGCGCGTTTTATTTTGATGGCCGGAGCGATCGTCGCAACCTTCTGCAATATTGTCGCGGACAAAGTGCCACATATTCTTGATTCGAGCCTGCAGCCTCTTGAGCCAGTATTGCGGTCAAATCTCTGGCTGACGGTGCATGTTTTGACGATCACGATTAGCTACTCGGCGTTTTTTCTCGCGTGGGCGATTGGTAACATGGGCCTTGCGTATGCGGTTCGCGGAGAGGCGATGAACAGCCCTCGCGTCGAAAGTATGGCGGTTGCGATTTATCGCTGTCTGCAGGTCGGTGTCGTGTTGCTGGCGGCTGGCATT
>JAEUWE010000149.1 GCA_016791465.1 Pseudobdellovibrionaceae bacterium | reverse complement strand
TTGGGAGCCAGTCTTCAGCCGTCTCCCACTTCTTGGCTGCCCATTGAAGAATGCGCTGAATATGTACCACTCACCTCATTCTACACGGACACTCTATCCCTTTGAAGCCTTCGCTCGAGCAAGCTCGCCTGCGCGTTTTCGAATCCGGTCGAAGGTCTGCGTCGAGGTGATTGCTCGCGGGCTCGCCGGTACTGCATGCGCCATCTCACTCATTTGCTGAACGCGTTCATTGCTTGGCGGATGCGTTGACATCACATCGGCAAGCGAAGCCAAAAGTGGTGCGCCTCCTTGCTTGCGCTCAGCCTCCATCTTCTGCAATTTGCTATAGAACTCACCCACCTTGCTTGGTGCGTAGCCAGCCTGAACCGCTGTTCGAAAGCCAATGCGATCGGCTTCCATTTCATCTTCACGTGAATTTGCCATGAACTTGTATTTCTGCACTAAAAGTCCACCACCGACTCCTGCGATGGCACCGTATTGCGCCGCTTTGGCTGTGCAGTCATTGTCATTTGGAGGACAAATCAGTTTCCCTAGGCCATACCCTGCGACGCCGCCAAGAATGCCGCCACCAAGCGCGTAGACCCATGAGCTTGTCTGTTTCTTTTGCGCTTCAATTCGCTCAGCCGTATGTCGTGCCTTGACGTGTCCAATCTCGTGTCCGACAACACCCGCCAGCTCGGCTTCAGACTCCGCCATTGCGATAAGTGGAGTCGTCACAAAGATCGTTCCGGCCGGAAGTGCAAAAGCATTGACGTAGCCAACATCGACAACCGTGAAGCTGTAATTGTACGGGTGACCTTCAAGGTTATTGGCCTTCGTCAGTCGTGAACCGACGGAGTTGATGTAATTCTGCAGCTCTGGATCTTGAACCGCAGGATAGTCTTTGCGCATCTCCTGAAGTGCTTCCTTTGTCATTCGGCGCTCATCATCGACGGTGAGTTCTGTCTCCTGCCCCGTGTTGTCGCCTTCGCGATGCCGAGACTGTTCGGTGGTTGCACATGAAGCCAAAAGGAACGGAACAGCCGCCAAAAATTCGCGACGTCCAACTTCCGTCTCCATCATTCTTTTGAAGATGCGATCCATCTCAGAGATGGCCTCGCGCTGTTTTGAATGACTCATTCGCCCTCCCAGCGACGGAAGCCGCGCTCTTCCGCTTGTTTTAGATTCGTCTGATCAATTTCGAAAAGGTTGATCATTCCCGTTGGGCTTCCGCAGACCTGAATATGCATCAGCCCATCTGGACGCTTTTCTTTCGCATAAACTGGGATGCCGGCCAACTCTCGCTCCATCACATCAAGAGCAGTGCCGCCACGTTTATCGCATTGCCGGCTGCCATCAGTTTTGAAGACGCGAAGACGCAACGGTGCATTCTCTGAACCTGGAGTTTTGCTCGCACTCGCAACACTAGCCGAAGGTGCCGTGGCAGGTCGTGCTGAGCCAGTCTGATCCAACTCAGGCATTCGCGGCTCGCGACACGGATGGCTTTGGCAGCCACCAAGCAAAACAAATGCAAGTCCCGAGACTAAAAGGACTCTGATTCCAATTCGGATGTCATCTGTTTCCACGGATACCTCTCGGCAATGCGGCGAAATGCCATTTTCATTCCGTACAAATGAGCTGTCGAGGAGACAAACCAGAGTTCACTCTGCTTTTTGTCATAGGTCGGTGTCGACAGCACGCCGATTCCAGTTTGATACTGCGCAATCGTGTTGAGTCGCTCAAGATCAAGTACCCGAACGGCACCCTCTGATTCAGCAAAAATTAAAAGATTTTGACTCTGAACAGGTTGAGTCGCAATCCCGGCGCTTAAGCGCACTGAGCGTGTCTCTTTGCCTGTGCTTCGATCAAGTTCGACCACCCGGCCATCAACCGTTGAGAAATAAAGTCGATCCGAAAATGCGCCGGTGCCCAATGTCACAGGCAAGTAGCCGCTCAGATCAGCCTGCCAAAGTAGATCCCCTGTCGCAATCCTAATACAGGCAAGCGTGCCATCGAAACTCGCGACATACGTTTTGTCACCGTCGATCACGGCCGTGGTGTCGACATCGCGAAAACGATTGCCTCGTCCCAGCTTTCTCTCCCACTGTAAAACACCATCGCGTTTCCGAAGACTCACCACGTAGCCATCAGAGAAACCGACCAAAAGACTTTCGCCGGCTATCACAGGACGCGATGACGATCGCACAGAGAGGTTTCCCGTCACCTGTCGATTGTACGTCCAGAGTAGTTTGCCCGTCGCCGCCTCAAGCCCATATATAACGTCGGCACCCGTCTGAACGTAGAGATTACTGTTCTCAAGAGTGGGCGGAGCTAAGAGTTCTGCTCGAGTCGGAGTTGTCCAAAGAACTTTTCCATCCGCCAAATTGACCGCTCGCAAGAGCCCGTCGCCGCCGCCAAAATAAAGTGTTTCGCCTGACAGTTCAACGCCGCCCTCAACGCCGTTTTCAATCTCAAGCTTCCAGACTTTCTTTCCCGTGTCGCGCTGAAAGACAGAAAGGCCATCGACGGCATTGCCTTGAACAACAAAACGCTCTGTCAAGAGCGGACTCATTCGATTGAGCCGACGGTAACCGAGAAAAGACTCTTTTGCCGTCTCTCGAACGAGTCGTGGCTCGAGTACGAGTTCACGGTGCGACGTCGCACCGTCAAGACCCAAAGTCGAACAGCCAGTCCCAAAAACAACCACACTGGCAATGAGGAGCCTTGCTCGACTCAGGAAAGAGTTCTTCACGTTCCGACCTCAAGGCGGCGGAGGAGCGACTTCGCGGACTGAGCTGTCGCCGATTGCTCGCCATCAGCCGACGCCTTTTTATACATTTCAATTGCGCGATCCTTTTGCCCCATCGATTCCAGACAAATACCTGCGCGCAACGAAGCCTCCCCGTGTAGGAATGTCGCTGATTTCTGTTCGAGAACCTGCTGCCACAACGAGAGCGCATCAGCACACTTTTCGTTTGCTGCCAGAGCGTTTCCTTCAGCCATTCGGACCAAAAGCCCCATCAGCTTGTTCGTTGAGTTTTTCTCGCGCAGCAGCTTCAGTGTCTCCAAAGCTTTATCAGTTTGACTGTATTCGAGTCGCGTCTGTGATGCCAAGAGTCCGGCCTGTACACCAGCCGCAGACCCGGAATGTTCTTTCGCAAAGCTCTCAAGCCCGTCGACGAGGTCACCGTAATCCTTTGCGAGATCACCCGTTGCCACTGCCGGAGCGGCCTTGTCAGCCGGTGTCTTTGACTGTGCCGCAAACTTTGCGCGCTCAAATCCATCGCGCTTTTCGGCATACTGCTTTTCCAGTGGATAGAATTTTTCTTGAGCCGCTTTTTCACCGCGAGCTTCAATCCAGCCCCAGCCAAGCCAACCAGCGCCAGCCAGTGCCAACACACCAATGACGGCCAAAACCGCCGAGAGGTTTCTTTCCAGGGCATCGACCGATCGATGCATCAGCTCCTGGAAAAAGTCCCGATGATGAATATTGTCGAGCTCGGTTGCAATGGCGCCGACGGCGCCAGAGTGGACCTGAGCCGGACTCGGTTGAGATTTTGGAACGACTGAAGACTTTGAAGACTTACCGTTGGGCGTTTTTTCCATACAAAAAAGCTCGCGGGACTGGCGTCCGAAGTCAACAATTGTTCACCTACCGGTTTTTTATCTCCTTAAGCGTCGAGAAAGGCCGATGTGACAGACCCGCATGTGACTGCTGGAGTTTTCCAATCGTCTGGATGCGTTCCTCCGCTAAGCGATCTGCTGCGGTGTGCGTGCCCACGCTATCGCGTTTGGCGATCGCAAAGACCCGCATCAAATTATCGTAAACTTGGACCGTCTTATCGAGAGCTCGATCCGGGCTATAGCCCTCAAGTTCAACAAACACGTTCATCAGGCCGCCGGCATTCGTCACATAGTCTGGAGCATAGAGAATCCCGAGCTCACGCAGCATGTCGCCGTGGCGGGCTTCTGCCAACTGGTTATTGGCGCCACCGCAAACTGCTTTGGCCTTAATTTTCTGAATCGAATGATCGTTGATCACAGCACCCATCGCGCAGGGAGCAAAAACATCGCAATCGACGTAGGCGATATCGTCGGCCGACACTGCTGCACAGCCAAAGCGCGTCGTCACCGTCTTCACTTTTTCTGGATCAATATCGGCGACGGTGATCAATGCCTGTTCTTTGGCAAGGTACTCGACCAGATGAAACCCAACGTTCCCCAAGCCCTGAACTGCAATGCGAACACCCTTCAGGCTGTCGGAACCAAATTTTTCTTTTACAGTCGCTTTAATGCCCATCAAAACGCCGTGCGCCGTATAGGGACTTGGATCGCCTGATCCGCCAAAAGCCTTCGGGATCCCCGTGACCCACGCGGTCTCCATGAAAATGTATTCCATTTCACGAACAGTGGTGCCGACATCTTCAGCCGTGATGTATCGACCGTTCAGCGAATTCACGAAGCGTCCAAAAGCCCGAAACAAGCCTTCGGTCTTCTGTGTTTTTGGGTCGCCAATAATCACCGCTTTGCCGCCGCCAAGATTGAGCCCTGCCGCCGAGGCTTTATAGGTCATTCCTTTCGAGAGACGGAGAACGTCGATCAGCGCTTCTTCTTCGTTGCGATAGTTCCACATCCGCGTGCCGCCAAGAGCGGGACCAAGAGTCGTATTGTGGATGGCGATGATGGCCTTAAGACCGACCTCTTTATTGTGGCAATACACCACCTGCTCGTGGTCGCCGTGGCTGCTGATCAGTTCAAACGTTCCTCTGCTCATCAAATCCCCCTTGGTCTTTGCGTGAGCACAGTAAGGGGGAGAAGGGCTTCGGGGCAATTAAGATTGAGTTATTACTCTGTTTGGACCGGCAGCACTGCCGCATTAGTCAGCAGTGCTGCGCCGCGCGTCGTCAGTAGTTCACATTGATCGGCGAGACGCTACCAGAGTTGCCACCGTTGGTCGCCGTGATCGTCGCACCAGCCGCCATATTTGAAGTTTTAAAGTAGATCAACTTCGCCTTGTCGCCAGCGTTGAACGTGAGTGTTGTTCCAATATCGGAGCCGACATCGCAGACGCCGGCGCTGTGAAACGTCCCCGTGATTGAAGCTGTAGAGAGAGTGATATTCTCCATTCCTACTGCCGCGACCGCCTGCCCGTTCGCGTCGGTTCGCACCACCATCAGTGGCGAACATGAGCCGGCTGCAATCTCTCGCGACATCGAGAGTCGGAATGAGTTGTGTACACCGACCGAGACGCCTGAAAACGCCGTGAGCGAAACCGAATTGTAGTTCATCGACCAATTTCCGTCTGCCGCAACGGCTGAAGGTGCAGTACCTGAGAACGATCCATACACGATCGCACCGGAAGCTCCGGTCGGAATTGTCGCAAATCCCGAAGTCGAAACCGTACAGGCCGGATCCGAATACCAACCCGATATCCCAGCACCCGAACTCATCGTTGCGGCATACGGCCCCAGTGCGCGAGTCGCTTGAAAATGACCGGAGTTGTTATATCCGCGCGCCACCAAGAATGGAAGACACGCACCCGTCTCATACGACATATCGTGAGCCACCAAAAACGTCATCGCATCGGGACTATCTGCCGGCTTTGAAATGCGAACGTGACCAATTCCACTTGTTCCACTTTCATAGAACGGTAGAGGCGAGATGCCGCCCCCTGTGCGGAAAGGGAAAAGTTTCGAACTAAAGTTGTTTGCACCGATATCGTCAAGTGCACACGATGTGTTGGCGATTCCGCCAGACCACGAGATCGGATTGCACGTCAAAGTCACATCGGCTTCATAGTCCGTCCGCAGATTGATCCCCGTCGGCGAAAGATCCGCGTTGCTGAATCCCGAGAGGAGAGTGCCCAATGGCGATCGCGCTTCCAGAGTGAGATTGAACCACTCATTTTCAAGCGTAAACGGTGCATAACCAGTAAATATCCCGGCCAACGAATGAGTGTAAGAGACCCCTTGAGGTCGCACAACGATTCGCCCGAGAACAGTCGGCCCAACGCTCGTGTTGAAGTCCTCAAACGCAATAGCAGGCCCCGTCACCGTCCCCGTGACCGCCAATGCTCCAGAGGCGGCCCATCGGAAGTAGAGTGCGGAAGATTGTGTTGCAAAAGCGCCAAGCGCCGGCCCACCAGTGGCCGACGTGCAATTCGGGTCAGAATAAAATCCAGAGTCCGCAATTGGCGATACGCTTGCGTTGTAGAGATACGAAATACTCGCAGCGCTGGGCACCGGTGAGAGGTTTCCTGACGAGTCAACAGACGTGAGTCGGACTGACATACAGGCTTCGGCACCAAAATTTCCAGACATCGACAGTCTCAATCGGGTCGCGGTACCAGGCTGCGAGACATTCACTGTGGCTGATCCATGAACGAGTCCCGACGTGCCTCCGATCGGCATCGTAATGCTGGGCAAAGCGCCGGTGTATTTCGCATAAGCCAACAGCGCGCCTTGCTGGCTTGATAAGAAAATCGAACCTGCTGAGGATTCACACTGACCGTCATAGAAGAATTGCAAGTCCGTAACGACCGGATATGTTGGGCCACTCACGGGTGATGTTGAGTCGACAACAAACTTCCCGGCATCATCTCGTCCCTGCATAATGACCACTGGAAAGCAGCTATGAGCCATAATGTTGGGCTTAGCAAAGATTCGAAGATCCGTCGGGCCGAGGTTCGAGACGCGACTTCCATAATACGTATGCATAGCCAACGCTGTGCCGCCACTCGAACTGTCGATCACATTGATCGAAAACGCTGTTGCGGGACTTGTGGCCTTAACGAAAATCAACGTCTCAGGATTATGCATGTCGGCCACGAGTGTGCTTGTTCCGCCAGCAGGCATTGAGCAGTTCGGATCGCTGTACAGCTTGACGTCGTTCGGAGCGGTGACGACGGCTGCAGTCAACTGCGGCGAATTGGTCCCATTTCTATAAGCGGCATTTCCGGAAGCATCGGCCATCATGAGTTTAATCGGCGTGCACACATCTGATGCAATTGTCTGCGGATCTCCGGCGCTTGTTGTCGTTAAAACTCCAACGTGTTTCGCAAGAATCTGAGTGGCCGCTGGCCCTCCGCCGCCGCCGTTGTTTTTCGCCGCAATTGCGAAATCATAGTAGTCGCTTCTCGATGCCGAGTATGGACAAGCGACGACGTGGAGACGGCTTTCGTTCCAAGCTGTGGCATTCACCCCATTGATCGTATAAGCCTCAACTGGCGAACCGGGACTTCCCGCCGCTACCCGAGTATGCTCGGTGTATCCCATCCCGACGAGCTGATTGCACGGCGCCCTTTCGTGCCAACGGTCACTCACTTCTGAACTGGATGCGAAGACTTTGCTGAAGACCCCAACGCCATCAACTCCGCTGCCAATCACCCCAGGCAAGTAGTCCCAAGCAAGCTGAAGGTCGGAACCAACCAATGCTGCCGTTAAAAAAGACTGCCCCTGTCCAGATACAATTCCGCGAAAGGGACCGCGATTGCCGACCGGAGAATCTCCATAGTTCAAATTCTGCTTTCGAATCGTCATATGATCGACACCAAAGCTGCCACTTCCACCGGGGCACTGATCATCCGCAGGATGACTGACGCCGCCCACAATTTGAACCTCACTCGCGAGGCCACTGCTGGGATCGTACTGCACCGTCGTCGGATCGCCGACTGTGCTTGAGACATAAAGAGAAGACATCTGCTCGATTGTGCTGTCGAAACACGCTTTTCCGCTAGCAGGAGCGGCCGGACCAAACAGACCAAACACCGCAATTCGTTCCGGCGACGCTGAACGCCCGGTAACGGTTCCGCCCGAATAGATGTTTCGATAGGCCGCCGGGATGGTTGCACGGCCGACACGTGTCGATGTCGCAAGTGAATCAGGCATCAAGTTTTCAAACAGTGCGATCCCGCGATTGCGTAGGCGGTAGGTAAACGGAACGCCTTTTAGCGCAAAGATATGAAACCACCCGCCGAAAATAAATCCAGTTTCGACGATCATCAGTGGCCGACCCGCGCCGGGATTATAGAGCATGTCCACGAGATCCGTCGGCGTGCCAGAGCCATCAAAGTAGCGTCCCGAAACTGACCCTTGAGTGTTTCCAGAAGTTCCCTGGTTGGCCAAGGTGATATCAACAGCCTCAGACGACTGACTGATCGCGCGGACGGTATCACCGTAATAGAAAGTCATCGGACTATCGCCATCAGAGCCAGCTGAGTTGATTTCCTGCAGAATGGCCAAAACCTGAATGAGACGATCAGAACCTTTTGGTACTGACAGCTCCACGGTCGCGGGCGGCTCTTGTCCTACAGAATTGCTGTCCCTATTCATCTCCCAGATATAAACAATCGGGACGGCGATCCCTGGCCCGGTGATGTTGATCATCACTCTCGTTGGTTTGGTCGTGATCGCCAAAGCACCGACTTCATTTTTTGAAGATCGAGAATCGTACCGAGGAATTGAAACCGACAAGAGCGCCGATTCTGTTTTGCGCGTGCAGCCTTGAAGGACCGCCAGTGCAAACATCAGCGATATCAATCCGTAAAAATAGCTCTTTGCTTTGAACATGAATTTACCCCAGGGCAAAATGCTAAAATCCCCAGAGATCTATCGGATGAATTGGCGCTCGACTTGTTGTCTTTAAGACTCGACCGACGTCGCATTTTTCTACTGCACGGCCATACGGACAATCAGATACAGAAATCCAAGCAGCGTCAGCGCTAGAAAAATACGAGCTAGGGCCTTGGTCTCGCGATCCACGGGCTGAATCAATCGGCTGGCATCTGAATCCACCGATGCCGCCGCTTCTTCTTTCTGAATGCTAACGAATCGTTCGTGGGCCTGGAGTTGGCGCTTCAGTCCTTCCAATTCGCGACGCAAAGCCTGAATTTCGGCGGCCTGTGCGCGCCCCTGTTCAATCGCGGCTTCGCTTGATCCGGCACGAGCAACACCGTTTAACCAAAAAGCCGCATCCAGCGCCGGATATTTGTCCTGAAGTGCCAAATACCATGCAAGTGCGCGCCAAATATGGGGAGGGGCTGCGGTTTGCCCCTGTGTCCAACGTGTCCAGGCCGAAGGATCGACCAAAAGGAGTTGGGCCATCTTCCTCTGGCTCAGTCCCAGCTGCTCACGAACAGATTCAAGGGTGCCGACTCGTCTTTCAATCACCCGAGCCTCAGCTTCATATCGCTGCCGAAGGCTGGATCGCACCCGTGGCCCGGTCGCACTCTCTTCGAGAGTCTCATGCTTTGGATCCCACATCATCTCTGGCGCTCGATCAGTGTTGATTTCCACCACATTTTCCTTGTGAAATACGGGTTTTAGCGTTGTGAATTACATAATCTGATCTTGGAGCTTCTTTTGAATCAAGGATAAAGTCTTGAAATATAAGGAAAAATTCAAATTCCAAAACCCCTCTCCCTCTGAAAGAGAAAATGACGCAGCAGCACTCACGCTTATAGTTATAAGTGTGAGTGTTAAATATATAGATTTATTGGTCTTTTTGGATATCAACTAAATTTCGAATTCACCATAAGCCACCGCACCTACCCTAGGGCCCAATGTCTCGGAGCCTGGCAACGCGGCGCATTCATAACTCTCTATTTTCAATACCCTATTGTCGGCATTCTCAATTTTCTCTTTAATTTGAGCGTGGCCTCATCGACACGTTATGCACTCAATAAAAACAAGTACTTGCTTGATCCAGAAGTCAGTCGTCTCGAGGCCGTCTTAGAGAGAGCCTCCCCCGCCGACACTGGATACGATGAGCGTGACGCACTGATTCTTTGGCTCGCACTCAAAACTGGCGCTCGAGCCTCCGAAATTCTCGCCCTTCGAGTGGCCGACCTCAATACATACGATCGAACGATATTCGTAACCGGGATCAAGGGTTCAAATGATCGAGAGTTGCCGCTTGCTCCATGGCTCTTTGAGCGGCTCCGCCTCTACACCGAGCGCGAGGTCGGTCGCGCCGGAAATCTCTTTCCGATCGGCTACCATCGCCTTCGACAGATCTGGGATTGGTATCGTCCCGCACCCAAAAAGTTCCACGCACTCCGCCATACGTTTGCGATTCGGCTCTATCGCAAGACAAAAGACCTGCGCCTCGTTCAAGTGGCACTCGGCCACCGCAATATCACCAATACGATGATCTATGCCGACTATGTCTACTCACAACAAGAGCTGCGCAAACTCATTCTCTGATGTTCAATAGAGAGATGCTGACCGTACGCGCAGGCTTTCTCTCAATCTCGATCGCTCTTCTTTGCAGCAGCCTTGCGCACGCAGCGCCATCGCCAAAAGTGAATGAGGCGCTGCTATGGAAAAAAGACGCACTCCTGCAAAATCTCGCGAAGAAGCTAAATCCCTTAGCAAAAACAGCCCCGGGAGATGGCGCTCTTGGGCTCAATAAAAAGTTTCCCGAACAAGTTTCAGTCGAGCACCAGATCGAAGGTTGGACCTGGATTCGAAGTGGAGTTGCTCTTGATAACGGCTATGTCATTGATCGCGGCATTATGGCATTTGAGTGGGCCTTTGCACGAATGACTGAAAGCGGTACTTTTGGCACTTCAAAGACAATCGAGGTCACTCACTTTCTTGGTCTCTATGCGCGATCGATCCTTTTACTCCGAGCCAATCGTCAAACCGAACGCGCGAAACGACTTGAGCGCCTGGCTCCGCGCATGGAGCTCTCTCTCAAAAGTGCGCGTTCTCTTTTGGGTGAGCGTCGCTGGGACAGGATGGAAGAAAAGAATTGGATGACCCCTCAGCGCATACAGGCCGCCGCTGCCGCTTATTGGATTGGTCGCCTGCTTGCCAACCCAACGCTTCGAAAAACTGCTGATCTTTGGCTGGAGCGAGCACTGACTCGACAAACAGGAGTCGGCCAATTTCCAAGCGGGTTTCCCGATGGGTCAAGAGCTTCAATGAAGGCGCAGCTCGACGCAATCGACGCGCTGATGGGACTCGCATGGGAGGACCCACTTTTACAAATGAAACTCCGGCTTCCTCTTAAGCGAGCAATGATGTGGCTTGCAGCCCAACAGAAAAAGGCGCCACAGAGGGCGCCTCTACCTTTGACTCCAATGGTCCTGGGGCTCTACTCGGCGTGGACTCAAGACCCCCAAGTCGCAGCCCTGGCCAAAAAGACTCTCGCGCGTTAGCGCGTCCAGCGCCCGTCTCGAGCCTCAGCACGAACTTCGCGCGACTCCTGGTCCAAACGGGATTCGATGCGACGAAGCTCGGCCGCTGAATCGACTTCAGCGCGAACTCGCGGTTCTGAGTTTCGACGAAGGCTCCACCCGCCGAGACCGTCTCCGACCTCCACTTTCACGCGAGCCGTTTCAGTCTTCAATGACTTTGGGCGTCCGGCAGCGGCATTGTCCTGGTAGTCCTTTTCGCTGTCGCGACGGTCTGCAAACGACTGGCTCAATGCCTGGCTGACGTCGTAGGCCTTGGTTTCCTGGCGCTTGATACTGTGTGTGGCCGTCTCTTTTGCGCGAATGGGGCTCATGTCGAGTACAACGGTCTGTTTATGGGGCTTGGCCGCCATCGCCGGTCCTGCGATCAGAAAAATCAGCGCCGTTAAAATACCTTTGGTTTTCATGACATTCTCCCTCTTTTAAGTCTCATCTTCTTCACTATGGAAAACTGAGGCCACTCATTTGGTCCTCAGATCGAATATCCGCGACCTAACGCCAGGCGACACCCGGTGAAGGAACCTCGGGAGCACGAAGCGCTC
Source organism: Pseudobdellovibrionaceae bacterium (assembly GCA_016791465.1). Classification (GTDB taxonomy): domain Bacteria; phylum Bdellovibrionota; class Bdellovibrionia; order Bdellovibrionales; family JAMPXM01. The sequence goes on along the minus strand of JAEUWE010000149.1, from coordinate 8,256 downwards.
AACAGCCGCCTAAAATTTAGACAAGCCAGCTTTGGCTTGCATTTAGGCGGATCTCAGGTATGTTGGCCCCTCTTAATTTTGAATTGAGCGGGGTATTCCATGCCATGTCCCAAGAAACGCACAACACGATCAAAGCGCGATATGCGCCGGTCGCATGATTTCCAGACTCCCAACACGTCGGTTAAATGCCCAAACTGTGGCTCGCCGAAGCTTCCTCACACTGTCTGCCACTCATGCGGCTACTATAAAGGTGAAGAGGTTATCGCAGCTCCGAACGCATAAGCCTTGGCGGCTTTCGCGTTTTGAATGGCGATCAACATCATGACAGACTCTTCGACGGTCTCACGTCCGGCCCCCAGTCAGGGTTCCAGCAAGGAAACCGCCGGCACTCCATCACCGCTTTTTCGCACGCGAATTAGCGGAACGGGTTCGTACCTTCCCGAGAAGCTCCTCACAAATGCCGACATCGAAAAACTGGTCGACACAAACGATCAGTGGATTCGCGAGCGCACCGGAATCGAAGCACGACACATCGCTGCCGACGATCAGGCCACAAGTGATCTCGGCGTTATCGCCGCACAGCGAGCCCTCGAGGCTTCAGGCCTTAAACCCGAAGATATCGATCTCATCATTTTCTGCACAGTTTCTCCTGACCACGTCATGCCGTCCGCCGCCTGCCTCTTGCAAAAGAAGCTCGGCGCTCGGCAGGTCATGAGCTTTGATTTGTCGGCTGCATGCTCGGGCTTCATCTATGGCCTCAGCATCGCGGACCAGTTTATTCGCACCGGCGTTCATAAACATGTTCTTGTGGTCGGCGCCGAAGTCCTGCATCGCTATGTGAACTACAAGGACCGTGAAACCTGCATTCTCTTCGGAGACGGAGCAGGAGCAGTGATCGCAAGTCGAGCCACAGACGCTCAAGACTCGCGGATTCTGAGCTTCCACCTTCGTGCCGATGGAAATCTTGGCGACCTCTTGCTGTTGCCGGCTGGCGGCTCAGCGATTCCGTTCTCGCAAAATGTCCTCGATCAAAACCTTCAATATGTTCAGATGAAGGGACGAGAGATCTTCAAGAATGCGGTTCGCGCAATGTCGGAAACTTGCCAAGAAGCACTCGACACCAATCATCTCTCAATCGATCAAATTGATTGGCTGATTCCACATCAGGCCAACCTCCGCATCATCGATGCAGTAGGCCGCCACTTCGGAATCCCAGCTGAGAAAGTCGTCATCAACGTGCAAAACACCGGCAACACCAGTGCTGCGACAATTCCAATCGCACTCGACCAGGCTGTTCGCGATGGTCGTATCAAGCGCGAGCAAATGGTGCTTCTCACCGCCTTCGGCGCAGGTCTCACGTCCGGCAGTTTACTGTTTAAATTCTAGAGGAGAATAGCCATGTGGGGTGCGCTCTTTCCAGGACAAGGAAGTCAGTCCGTTGGTATGGGACGGTTCCTTTTTGAGGAATTTCAATCGGCTCGCGAGCTTTTCGAGCAAGCCAGCGATACGCTCAGTCAGAATTTCAAAACCCTCTGTTTTGAGGGCCCAGAGTCGGACCTTCAGCTGACACAGAACACACAGCCCGCACTACTCTTGGTTTCGGTCGCGTCATTTCGTGTTCTTGGACAACTTGTTCCATTCGCGCCACAGATGGGCGCCGGGCATTCGATTGGCGAATATGCGGCACTTGTCGCAAGCGACGTCATCCCATTTGATGCAGCATTGAAAGCCGTTCGTCGTCGTGGCCAAGAGATGCAGCAAGCCGTCCCCGTCGGTGAGGGAGCCATGTGTGCTGTCTTAGGACTCGCCGACGATGTCGTCCGCAAGCTCTGCGAGCTCGTCGAAAAAGAGTCTGGCTTTGCTCCGCTTGAACCTGCCAATTTCAATACGCCGGGCCAAGTCGTTGTCAGCGGATCAGCCAAAGCCATCGACTGGATGCGAAACAACGTTAAGCAAGATTGGCTAACCGAGAAGCTTGGTGAGCCCGCAGGAAAGCCGAAATTCATCCCGCTTGCGGTCTCGGCTCCATTTCACTGTTCGATGATGAAGCCGGCTGAACGCGCGATGGCCGATGTTTTGAATGCCATCGAATTTAAACTTCCACGCTTCCATGTTGTACAAAACCTGACGGCTTCGATTTCGTCAGATCCCGCGATGATTCGCACCCGCCTGATTGGGCAGATATCAGGAGCCGTTCTATGGTCGCAGTGCCAATCACAGATGATTCAAAGTGGCGTCACGCAGTACATTGAGTTTGGAAACGGCAAGGTTTTGACGGGGCTCCTCAAAAAGATCTCAGCTGAGCATCCAAGCGTGACACTGCAATCGTTCAATCTCAATTCTCTTGAAGACATCAAAACAATTGAAGCTCAATTCAAAGGTGGACTCGCATGAACAGCTCACTGGCTAAGACCCTCGTGCCTCGCGCAAAACGCCTTGAAGGCGGCCGGATTCTCGTGACGGGATCGTCGCGTGGAATCGGTGCCGGTATCGCAAAATGGCTCGCCGCTGAAGGCGCAAAGATTGTTGTAACCTACTCTTCAAATGAAGAGGCCGCTCAAAAAGTTGTCGCTGAACTTCCCGGAAGCGGACACATCTGCCTTCCGCTCAACGTCGCAGATGAGGCCTCTGTCGAAGCGCTGTTTGCAAAAATCGCAGAAACTGGAGGCCTCACTGGGCTCGTTAATAATGCTGGGATCACACGCGATCAGCTTTTGCTTCGTATGAAGGCTGACGACTTTGATTCCGTCATCGCAACGAATTTGCGTGGGACATTCCTCTGTTCGCGAGCAGCGACCAAAATGATGTTCAAAGCCAAAGTGCCAGGGTCGATCGTCAATATCACCTCGGTCAGCGGCGAAATGGGGAACCCGGGGCAAGCCAACTACTCGGCCAGCAAGGCCGGCGTTGAGGGCTTCACGAAGGCTCTCGCCAAGGAAGTTGCTGTTCGCGGCATTCGCGCCAACTGCATCGCGCCCGGTTTTATAGCGACTGAGATGACAGGCGTTCTCACTGATGATCAAAAGGCGAAAATCCAGAGCAGCATTCCAATGGGAACGGTTGGTGAAACCGAGGATATCGCAGCCGCCGTGGCATTTTTGCTCAGTGATGAAGCGCGTTACATTACCGGCCATACTCTGAGCGTCAACGGCGGCATGTACATGTAGTAAAGGCATGTTCTCTTTTGCGTTTTTGTTTTTTTTGAGTTCAAATCCTCGCTTTCTTTGTCGTGGTGGATCATCGGCGGAATGTTGATGAAGTGCTGCAACAAAGTTTGGATCGAGAAACTCGAGTTTCTGGATATAGAAACTAGAAATTGAAGATGAATTAAGATAACTCAGTTCGATACATAGCGGGCTGACAGAATACCCGACGGAGGTGTCAAGATGATGGCAACAGTACAACCTAAAGTTCGTGATGTGATTGCAGAGCAACTCGGCGTAGATCCTGAGCGCGTAAAACCAGAAGCATCGTTCATCGATGACCTCGGTGCCGACAGCCTCGACATCGTTGAGCTCGTTATGGCCGTCGAAGAAGAGTTCGGCATTGAAATTCCCGATGAAGACGCTGAGAAGCTGAAAACTGTTGGCGACTTCTGCGGATACCTCTCTGCAAAAGGTAAGGCTTAAGCAATGGGCCTGGCTTCCCCTTCCAATCGTTTTGAGCGCGTATCAACACCGGAAAGAAGAGTTGTCGTAACCGGCATGGGTTGCGTCACTCCTCTCGGTCTTGATTTGAGCTCAAGCTGGAAGGCGGCGGTTGCAGGTCAATCGGGAATTGGTGCGATCACCCAATTCGATGCGAGCCAATACGATGTTCGCTTTGCCGGTGAAGTGAAGGGTTTTGATCCTTCGACTGTTATCGAAAAAAAGGAACAGAAGAAGATGGCAAGATTCATTCATCTTGCCATCTCGGCGGCGGACCAGGCTTTTCGAGACTCCGGTCTTGATCCTGCGCTGTTCTCCGACGAATTTCGCGCGCGAATTGGTGCGATCGTCGGTGTGGGAATCGGCGGAATCAACGAGCTTGAACAGGCCGGCGTTGTCATTAAAGAGCGCGGCCCAGGCCGCATCTCCCCGTTTCTCATTCCGTCTGTCATCGCCAACATGGCGAGCGGCAATATCACGATTAAATACGGCCTCAAGGGTGTAAACTACTCGGTGACGTCGGCGTGCTCATCCGGAGCTCACTCGATTGGTGAAGCGACAAACTACATCCGACGCGGTCTTGCGGATGTGATGTTGGCCGGTGGTGCTGAAGCAGCAATTGGTCCCTTGGGGATCGGCGGCTTTGCGGCGATGAAGGCGCTTTCGACTCGAAACGACCAGCCCGCAATGGCAAGCCGTCCATTCGATCGCGATCGCGATGGCTTTGTTCTAAGCGAAGCTGGCGCGATGTTGATTCTTGAAGATTTCGAACATGCATCTCGCCGAGGTGCAAAGATCTACGGCGAAGTTGCAGGTTACGGCTCAAGCTCAGATGCACATCACATGACGAACCCAGCACCGGGGGGTGTTGGCGCGGCGCTTGCGATGAAAGTCGCTCTTGCTGATGCACATCTAAACCCTGAAGAGATTCAGTATATCAATGCCCATGGAACTTCGACTCCAGCGGGCGATGGGCAAGAGACCGGAGCTGTGAAGTCAGTCTTCACAAGCCATGCAAAGAAACTCTGGGTCAGCAGTACAAAATCCGTTATGGGGCATTCTTTGGGTGCCGCTGGCGCCATCGAGAGTGTTTTCTCTATTATGGCGTTGCACACAAACACGGCGCCGCCAACGATTAATCTCGATCACCCTAGTGATGACTGTGACTTAGACTATGTTCCTCATGTTGCGCGCGAGGGTCGCTTTAGCGCCGTGATGAATAATAGCTTTGGTTTCGGTGGCACGAACTCGTGCCTTGTGTTTACGAAAGCTCCCTAATAAATCATAGGGCATGAAAACACGGAATGTTTACGTGGCTAGCGATCACGCTGGCTTTGATCTCAAGTCCTACATTCTCAATCAGTGGGCGAATGGATTTGTCCAAACCTCGAAGATTCCTTCTGAACCGACAACTCTATGGAAGTTTATAGATCTTGGCCCGGCCAGTGACGCTCGGGTCGACTATCCTGATTTCGCGCATGCTGTCTGCGCGCGCGTTCTCGAAGAAAAAAATGCGGGGTCACGGGGGATCTTGATTTGTGGTTCAGGCCAGGGCATGGCGATCTCAGCCAATCGCCACACTGGCATTCGAGCGGCCCTTGTTTGGAATGAAGAATCGACGATTCTTTCTCGTAGCCACAATGACGCAAACGTCCTTTGCGTTGGCGCCCGATTAATTGAGCGCGATTTAATGAAAACGATTCTTCCGGCATTTTTTAACACCGATTTTGAAGGTGGCCGTCATATTGGACGCCTTCAAAAAATTGAACCAGCATCGAAGGGGTAGGCATGCAATTCTCCAAAGAGACCGTAAAAGAAACCGTTCGACCGACTCGCCCATCTCCAACCGAGATCTCAACTCTGGCCAAATCTGATCCGGAAATTGCGGGATTTCTGAGTGCCGAGACCGAGCGTCAGTTTTACGGGCTCGAAATGATCGCAAGTGAGAACTATACCTCGCGAGCCGTGATGGAGGCGCAAGGCTCAATACTCACCAACAAATATGCCGAGGGCTATCCAGGAAAGCGCTATTACGGCGGCTGTGAACACGTTGACCATATCGAGGCTCTTGCCATCGAGCGCCTTAAAAAGCTTTACGGCGCGCCTGCAGCGAACGTTCAGCCGCACTCAGGATCTCAGGCCAATATGGCGGTGTATCTGGCCGCCGTGAAGCCGGGCGAGACGATCATGGGCATGGACCTTTCACACGGCGGCCACCTCACCCATGGAAGTCCAGTCAACTTTAGCGGAACGCTTTTTAAAGCGACCAGCTACAAGCTTGACCCAGACACTGGCCGACTCAACTACGACACCATTCGCGCGACGGCAAAAGACGTGAAACCAAAGCTCCTGATTGCCGGCTACTCCGCCTATCCTCGCACTCTCGACTTTGCAAAATTCCGCGAGATTGCCGATGAAGTCGGCGCAACTCTACTTGTCGACATGGCTCACTTCGCTGGCCTTGTCGCCGGAGGCGCACACCCGTCGCCGATTCCCTACGCCCACTTTGTAACCTCCACGACCCACAAAACCCTGCGCGGACCACGCGGCGGAGTCATTCTGGTTGGCGATGGCTATCGCGACAAAGTGGATGAGATCACCAAGGTCATGAATTCCAAAATCTTCCCCGGAATCCAAGGCGGCCCACTCGAGCATGTGATTGCAGCGAAAGCCGTTGCCTTTCACGAAGCGCTTCAGCCGTCATTTAAAGCATACGCAAAACAAGTGGTTCTCAATGCTCAGGCGTTGGCAGAGGCACTCCTCTTAGGCGGCCTTAAACTTGTGACAGGCGGAACCGATAACCATCTGGTTCTTGTTGATCTCTCAGACTCTCCCGTTACAGGTAAAGAGGCCGAACTTGCACTTGATCTCGCAGGTATTACAGTCAACAAAAACACGGTTCCCAATGAAAAGCGCTCACCGTTTGTTACAAGTGGCGTTCGAATTGGAACTCCGGCCCTCACTACTCGCGGCATGAGAGAGTCAGAAATGAAGCTCATTGGTGGCTGGATTGCCGATGTGATTCACCATCATCAGGACCAAAAGAAGATCACAGAGATTCGCAACGAAGTTGCCGAGCTCTGCCAGTCCTATCCGATCTATTCTGTGGAGTAATGGTGCGGTTTCGTCTTCTTTCACTTGTCATTTTTCTCTCGTCGCTCACCAGCTGTACGACCTTTCGCGGTCTTGGTGAGTATCAAACGCCAGATGGCCAGCTTGAAGAAGCAAGCCCGGCAGCCGCTCCAGTTGGTCCTACGCTTTCGTGGTCCGGTGAACGGTATAGCCAATCAAGTCGCACCGATTCTGTGCGCTTTGACTGGCCCGTCGAAGAGGCTCGGACGAGCCGCGGTTTTCTTCTTGGCAAACGCTGGCACTACGGCGTTGATCTTGCGGCGCCGAAGGGAACCCCCATTCTCGCCAGCGAATCCGGCGTCGTGGTGTATGCCGGAAAAGGGTTTTCTGGGTACGGCAAACTCATCGTCGTTGAGCACAATGACGAATGGGCTACGCTGTACGCTCACCTCAACAAGTTCTCAGTCAAAGAAGGCGATCGCGTTAAGCAGGGTCAAAAAATCGGCGAAATGGGTCGCACGGGCCGTGCAAGCGGCGTCCATCTGCACTTTGAGATTCGCTACAATCGCCAGCCGGTGAATCCGCTCATGTATCTGCCGCAAGGTTACTGACGATAGAGCGTCTTAATTTCCTTAAGACGCAAGATCACATAGGCGCCAAGGCCAATCATGAGTGTGAATACAGTCATCGCGATCAGCATCACCGCGAGAGAGGCAATCGTTGTGGCGAAGGCAACACCACGGTCAAGACCGAGCGCTTGATCAAGCTGGAAAAGCTGCGACCAGACCCGTGATCCGGCCCCGCTGTTTTGAACTTCCCGAACAATATAGGCGAGAGCCAGTCCAGCCATCGTCGTCGATAGAAAAACACGAAGCCGCTCAAGCGGACGATAGAGAACCGATAGCGAGAGAATCGTCATTGCCCACCACGGAAGACACAGAGCCAGAGCCGTTACGATGAGAACAAAAATGAAAGGCACCATTCGTTTCAGCAGCAGCATCAATCACCAGTCTTGAGATGATAGGCCTTCATCTCACCTCGAGCCCACGTTTCAAGCCACTTATCGTAATCGGATGAACTTGGATCGCCGCTGATCCCACCCGGAATCATAAACCAGGCTTTGGGCTCTTTCTCAAAACCGACGACCATTTTCCATGTCGGGCCATGATTGCCCTTATTTGCAAAAATTGACTCCGCAACGCCACCCACTTTTCGATTTGTTCGTCCGAGACCGGGAATGCGCGAGGTGTGATAGATGTTGGTCTTTTGATACTCGGCCCATGGTGCATACCGCTGCCCTGTTGCCGTCTTTAGGTCGAGACAAGCCTGTGTTGCAGCCGAGCGCAATCGATCTTCGAGACCCTCAACCTGAGGAGTATCGCGCCGATCCCACACGGCTGACTCGGCATCGGACTCCACAAGCTCATGAAGTCGCCACTGTTGTGGCCAGAGAACCGATTCACTTGGGCCAATCAAGTCCATCCACAATGCCTGTTCAAATGCCTTCCACCACGCTGTGAGAAGCGTGGCCTCTATC
>JAEUWE010000138.1 GCA_016791465.1 Pseudobdellovibrionaceae bacterium | reverse complement strand
CGATTATTATGCCGCGAGCAAATCCAACGGCGAAAAACTCGTGCGCCACTGGAGCGGGCGTTTTCCAAAAACTAAACTCATATTGCGCCCCGGGATTCTCGTAGGCGATTCGCAGACCGGCACCATTGAACGTATCGATGGCCCCTATCACGCCATCGACGCCTTTCGACGTCTCCGATCGATTCTGAGCTCGTTTCCGACAAGCTTGCCGCTCCCAGGACGCATCAACACCAAGATTCCCCTGGTGCCTGTCGACGCCGCCGCACGGGCCATCGTCGAACTATCAGAACGACAACTCGATGAGAGTTACCATCTCGCGAGCGACAATGGACCGACGGCACAAGAACTCTTCGAGTCAGCACTTCGACACCTCGACATCAACCAACAGGTTCGAATTGTCGACCAGGTCCCATCGTTTATCATGAAGCCCCTTGCCGAACTCGCTTCGCGCCTCCCGCGAGAAGAGCTTGAATACATCCTGGAGCTTCCGGCACTCGACACCAGTCACACAATCGAAACTCTGGGTGAAAATTGGTGTCCCGCATTTTCAGACTACGCGCAGACGATGTGGAGGGGTTACGATGCCTTCATACAAAATCGCTGAACTTAGCTTTGGCTCGTCTCGCTGGAACTCTGTCAGACAGTTCAATGTCGACGGTGTTGATTTTGAAATCCAACGCATCGGCGTTGAGTCCTGCACCGAAGCACTGAAGCGGATGATTGAGCGCCTTCGCTCATCGGTCGATGCCATTGCCATTTCAAGCCTGCCCACCGAAATTCGCTTCCGCGATCGTGTCTATACCCATCGTCAAGCCCTGGACATCATGTCCACTCCTGTCAGCATTCCACTCTGCAACGGCGAGCGGCTTCGAGAACTCACCGAAATCAACGGCGTTACCGAGTTCATACGAAATGGAACCATCGTTCCTGAAGATGGAATCTTCTTTCCGATCGGCCTCCTCCATATGGAGGCACTCTCGACCCTACGCGAACGCTACGGCGCACGCATTGGATTCGCTGATCTCTACGCAGGCTTCAAGGTTCCGACAATTGCCGAGCCTTCAGCGGCTATTCTTGAGCTCACAAAACTCGGACTCGGCTTTGCTCAGCTTCAAGATCTCGGAAGCCTTGCTCCACAAGCAAAAAATCTAAGCCCCGAACATCAGCTTCGCTTCAAGCGACAGATCGAAAGATTCCGCTATGTTTGGGGCGACCCCGCATTGATCACACTGTTTGCGCGCGGCACCGGTCTTCTCAAAGGACGCGAAATCCTCGCCACCACGAGTGATCCGCGCATGCATCAAGAACTGATGCGTCTTGGAGCCAAAGCCGTTCATAGCATTCTTCCCAAACGCTTTTCTGATTGGGACAACCATCTCTCTTTCCCGGCCATTGACGCCTGCTTGCGATTGCTGAAGGGAAAGACCGCCGCTCTATCGCTCGAAGAGTGGCAAGAGATTCTCGCCAGTGAGACTTCGGTGGCGCAAGAGACTCGTCGCTATGTGCTCATGGCGCGGCCTTCAGTCCAAACCCGACTCGCTCGACGCGCAACGCGTCCACGAGAAAAGACACCGGATTTCGCCTTCGTTGTTCATTCGCTCAGCTTCCGCGATCTGACGCGCGCGCCAGGCCTAAAGTTTGCGCGAAAACTTCCAAAATCTCTTCAGCCGACAGTCGAGCGCAGCACGGCGAAGCTGCCTGGCTTTGTTTATGGACACGCCTCTGGAATTATCAGCGAAAAAACCGGCAAAGAAGTCAATGGCATCATCTACGCCCTCTGCGCCACCCCACGAGTGATGAAAGAGGAGCCCGCCGAAGTCACCTATCGCAAAATCGAGAAGCTCTGCTATCACGCAGCCGAAGAGGGCGCAAAACTGATCGGACTTGGCGCCTACACAAAAATTGTTGGCGACGCTGGCGCCACCATCAACCGTATGAGCCCAATCCCCGTTACGACCGGCAACTCACTTTCCGCGAGCGCCACGCTCTGGGCACTTCACGACACAATTGAGAAGATGGATCTTCTGAAGGTCAATAGCGACACGGGGCGCGTCCGCGGCACCGCCACCGTCATTGGCGCAACAGGTTCAATTGGCAAAGTCTCAGCCAAACTATTGGCCATGGCCTTCGATCGCGTTTGCCTGGTTGCACCAAAAATGGATCGCCTCGAGGATCTCAGCAATGAACTTCGTCTCCTTGCACCTGGCGTCGAAATCCGTCTTTCCACTCGTGCCGATGACTTTGCCAGTATCACCGATGTCCTCGTCACCGCGACCAGCGCTTTTGATCAAAAAATCATCGATGTTGAACTCTTAAAGCCGGGATGTGTGGTCTGCGACTGTTCGAGGCCCCTTGATTTCTCGCTTGAGGATGCGATCAGAAGGCCCGACGTCTTGTTTATCGAATCCGGAGAAGTGATTCTTCCAGGAGCCAATCGACAGCTCAATTGCGACATTGGGCTCCCCGACAACGTGGTCTATGCCTGCCTTGGTGAAACGGCCGTCCTTGCCATGGAGGGGCTATATGAGCCCTTCACACTGGGCCGCGATCTCGACTGGCAAAAAGTTAAGAAGATCTATAAACTCAGTCGTGAGCATGGAGTTCGCCTCGCGGCCACCCGGGGTCCCTCTGGTTTTATTTCCGATCGCGAAATAAAACTCACACGGGAGCTCGCCATCCGCGCTCGCGGCCTCGCCCTGTAGCTGATTATCGTCATCTCTCACAACTCGAGGTTGAATGTGATCGCACTCGTCATTGGATCCACCGGTCTTGTCGGTAGGGAAATCATCAAAGCCCTTCTCGCGCGACCGGACATCGAAAAGGTGATCAGCTTTGTTCGACGAACATCAGTGCGGCAGCACGAGGTTGGCTATGAAAAACTCGAGGAACATGTCGTGGACTTTGAGAAAATCGAGAGCTGGAAAAGTCTAATCAAAGGCGACATCTTGTTCTCAGCTCTTGGCACGACCCGCAGCCAAGCGGGCTCCAAGGAGGAGCAGTACAAGGTCGATTACCAGTATCAATGGGACATTGCTCGAATAGCCAAAGAGAATGGCGCCCATTCCTACGTTTTAATTTCCTCGGTCGGTGCCAATGCCGAATCACCTTTCTTTTATCTTCAGATGAAGGGCGAACTTGAAAAAGACATTGGAATTCTCGGTTTTAAAAAGATCAGGATCCTTCGACCGGCAGCACTGAAAGGCCAACGAGAGAAACCTCGTCTTGGTGAGCGCATCAGCACACGCATTCTGGATCTCGCGCTACCACTTTTTCCAAAGACGCTAAAATCCCAGATCCGTCCGATCGACGCGAAGATCGTCGCCGATGTCGCCGTCCGCTCAGCGTTTAAAGAACACCTCGGCACATTGGTCTACAACTCCAGCGACATCTGGATCGACTAGGCCGATGCGCCAACATTACCCCACTTCATCAAGCACAATGACCGTTGAGTCGCCTTTCTTCGAAACTGACAACACTTTAAACTTTACTCCAGCCTTAAAGAGAACTTCGCGCTCCCCAGGAGAAGAAGAGAGTGGCTCGATATAACGCCCCGTCTTTGAGTGAATAATGAATCGATGCGTACCAGCAAAGGCATTCGAAATCGATGTACTCGTGTAGGCGGGATATGTCACGACCGCACCGACAACATGTTTCATCACTTCCTCTTGAGGCAAGCTGGCTCCTCGCACAACTTTTCCTTTATAAATTCGCAATCGCTCAAGACCATTGTTCAACATCGGAACAACTCCACTCTTAACGTCCTCTATTTCCACTTTTTCCGCATCGTCCACTTTTCTGGAACCGTTCCGGAGTATCGAGTTGATCGTACGGTAACCGTCACCCGTGTAATAGCTCAGAGCAGCCCGCTCAAAAAGATCATGACCACAGTCGACTTTATTTTTATCTTCATCGCCCCACCCGCCATGGCGATGATGAAGCGACCTGATCAACTGCTCACCCCGTTCTCGACTGTCTGGTCGAGTTTGAAGAAGAGTTTGATATTGCATGAGGCTTCTCATCTTCGACTCAGCATGACGAATTTCTTCTGTAAAGAGCGAGAACCGCAAAACGTCATCTCGCTTCACCACAGCTTTAAATCGCGGCTTAAAAAACTCGGCAAGTGTTTGAAGCTCCGCCTTAGTGAGCTGTGCCGCCTTGTCGTCGCTTAGGCCAAGTCCACCTTCTTGGGCAGAACGATTCAGCAAATTCTGGATGTCTGCTGGTTGTGGCGGGTTTTTCTGGCCGACTTCAAGCAAATTGGCCTCTTCGTGCCCAACAGCGAGTCTCGTCGAAAGCCAGTTCTGAATATCGCCATCTCGCAAAATCTCAATTGATGGATCCGCAATAAACTTTCTCATGGCTTCGGTTGCAATCTGCTGCGCCTTTCGCATATGAGCGGTCGCGAGTTTCGTGCGAAGCAAGCGGAGCTGCCCATCGACGTCGGAGCTTTGCCTTCGCTCTAGAAGCCGAATCAGTCGTTGCTGCGCATCTGTCATCTTCTCGTAGTCGCCAAGCGACTTCGCAATCGGAGCGATGGTCTCCGCAATCACGTCAAATGCACCAGCCTCAATATCGGCCCCGGAGCAGACTCCCCCCTGCACCGCCTCGGCTGGAGGCGCTTTTGTTAACTTCTTTTCTTGTTTCTTTGCTTGAGGCCGCGTGCTTGCGCATGGATTGGCTTCAAGCTGCTTAACGGTCGCCTCAACGGCCTTATAACTGAGGCCAGCATCATTGATCTCAGCAGAGGCAATCGATGGCACAGTGCCGCCTCCCGCCAGATGCAGCACAAATAAAATGAAAATAGGTACGATTTTCTGACGTGCCCCCATCCCACCCTCATGCGACAACGCTTTTCTCGTTATCGGCCAAAACCGAAGCGGTCACAAGCCTACCGACCTCGGTCGAGCTTTAGAGGTTCTGCCGAAGCAGCGACGGAATCGACGCCTTCACCAGACGTCGAATCGGCCAAAGGCTTGCAATCAACGTCGTGATGGCCGGGAGTATCAAAGCCTGGGCAAAATGTCGGGGTTGAATCTCAAGAAAGATTAAGAACTGTCTGGTGATTCCTGGCCCCGGCGGCATCGCGATACCCTTGGCTAGAACCGTTCGATCAAGAATGACGGCAAACAGAACACCCACGACCCCGCCCAAGAGTCCCAAAAGTGCGCTCTCGGTCGAGAGCACTTGAAAGACCCGAATTCGCGACTCACCATTGGCTCTGAGCGCTCCAACCTCACCCGATCGCTCAAGCAGACCAGAAGCCACCGTATTAAAAATGCCGAGCGCCACGATCAAAAGCATAATGAGACGAACGACTGAAAACTGCGAATCAAGAAATGCGACCGCATTTTTATAGTAGACCTTGTCGAGCTCGTCAAAAGGAATCGCCTCGACTGAAGGCATCGCGGAACGAATCGCCCCTTCAACCGAAGGCCACGCCTCAATTGAATCGGTCGCAAGACTAAAGAGCTCAACGCGCTTCGTATCGAGAAGCGCTTGTGCGGTTTCAAGCTCAATTCGGAAGTAGCTATCATCAAACTCTTTGGCTCCGGTGTGGAAAATCCCAGTCACCGCGAGCTCCAGACCATTGAGCTGCCCGTTGACCGTCTGCGCGAGGATCGTCAAATTTTCACCAGGATGAATCCCAAGAGAGTCCGCGAGGCCTTTACCGAGAATCACACCGGCCTTTGCATCGCTTTGAATACCGAGATCTGTTCCTTCGACAAAGTTCATCGCAGAAAAAAACTGCGCCTCATCTTTTGAACGAACACCTTCTCCGCGCCCGGCAAGATTGACTCCACCCTTTGTCAGAAACGCAAAAAATGTGACCCGAGGAAAAACCTTCTGAACATGCGGGATCGCCAAGAGCTCTTTCTCGACTAAATCGGGGCTCTCAAGCCAAGCACGCCATGGCTCTTCCAGCTTCTTTTCGCGATACCCCTTCGGGAACACCTGGCCATTGCCATAGCGAACACGAATCGTATTGTCCCGATACTGATTCATGATGCCTTCATTAAAGCCCTGAAAAATCAAAAGGCCTGAGGCACCAAAGGCAACTGTCAGCACACTCGCTAAGGTCCGGCGGCTATTTCTAAAAAGGTTTCTCCACGCAAGGTATATCATCGAACAACCTTTCCATCCTGCAGACGATAGACCGACTGCGCGTAGCCCAACAGATCCTGGTCATGAGTGGAGAACACAAATGATGTGCCCTCTTTATCGCGAAGCTCTTGAAACACCGAAAC
>JAEUWE010000116.1 GCA_016791465.1 Pseudobdellovibrionaceae bacterium | reverse complement strand
CACAGCTAGGACCTTTATCTGGCGGGATGAAAGAGAGTTTACAACACCACAAGCAGCAGCACCTGCCAAAGCAATCATGTCATCGGCTTTAGCCCCCAATCGTTGCGCGATCAGTTCTGACAGCAATTCATGTTTATCATCATTGTCTGTAATGGCAGCATCGACCATGGCAGTTTTAATCAGAAGTGCGCTTGAAGGATGCCTCAGCGCCTCTTGGAACACTCCAGAGCCTTCTGCTGGAACCTCCTTCTCTAGTCGCTCAACTCTTGCAGCTAGTCTTGTAACAAAGTTTTCCATATTTTTCTTGGCTGTGGCCTGCATTTCTGGTGACTGTGCCGTTACAAGCTCGACCAGCCACTTTATTCCGCTGCCACTAAGTTCCTTAACAAAACTTCCCGCAGCTCCGCCTATTGCACTAGATATTATCAACGCACTCATTGGTTCCATACTGACTCCTTAAAACTCCAATCCTTCCAGGCGTCGCTTGCGATCTTCCCAGTCGGGTAAGTGGCGATTTAACAAGCTCATAAACTTGGGGCCGTGGTTATGTTCAAACAGATGGCACAGCTCGTGGACTACGACGTACTCGATGCATTGGCTGGGGGCTTTGATGAGATCGTCGTTGAAAATCAAAAGTCCTTTGGCAGTGCAACTGCCCCAGCGTTTTTCAAGTTTGCGGACGGTGAATGATGGCAGTTGATCTGCACCGCCCATGCGAGGCCACCACGTCTCGATCAAATTCTGAATCTTCTCTTTGGCTCGATCTCTGTACCACTTGTTCAATAGCTCGCTGACAGTTTCTGGATCGCGATTACATGCGACCATCAAGAACCTACCGTCGCGTGAGATTGAACTCTCATCGCCGTCTTTGAACTTCAATCGGTATTGTTTGCCCAGATACCAATGTGACTCTCCCGATGTGTAGTTGTATCTTGCGACGGGTTTTTCGAGCTGAACAAAGTCGATCTGTTGTTTGATGATCCAATCTGCACGCTTCAAAACCTTTTCACGGATAAGCATCAACGAAGCATCATAAGGGGCCACGACACTGACACTGGCATCAGGATTTACGCTGATACCCAAGGACGTGCGCTTTGACCGCTGGACAGAGTAGCTGATCTTCTTGGACCCAAACTGCACTTCATCCTGCAATGAAACTTCAACTTCGGGCTTCATCGGGCATACCTGCGTTTGGCGACGTTGATGCACTCTTCAATAATGATGTCGATCTGCTGAGTGGACAGATTCACATTTTCGCTGGATCTTAAATCGAATAGAAAATCATCAATGTCGTTCTTCATCTTGTTTGCGGCATCTCGGTCCGTGACCCAATCTCGTCGTAAGTGACTTTGAATCAGGTCATCGACAGTCAGGGCAATTTTCACTGATAGATCAGTCGCCTTTGTTCCTTCGCCTAAAACTTGGTTCAAAACCTTTCCAGCGATCCCGTAGAACGCCTTTGCGACATCTTTGTTGACCAAGGCTTGGGGTAAATCCTCTTTGCGGTTCAGAACAGAGTCCA
>JAEUWE010000435.1 GCA_016791465.1 Pseudobdellovibrionaceae bacterium | reverse complement strand
GGTAGCCTGTGGATCCAGAGTCTGACCAAAGGTAGTCGATGCCGAGATTCGTTGTGGCGGTCGACGACATTTTGGTGCCCTCTGGGCGATACGCCGTTGCCGTGCCCGATCCATTTGGAATCGTGACGGAGCCGCCGTCGCCACTGATGCGTTTCAGAAAACTTCCAAATCCATAGCGAAGGAATGTGTTTTCGGCGATCGGTGAGACGAAGTCGTAGAGGACATAGAGGTGCTCGATGCGCTGTTGACCGTAGGAGTCGCGAGCGGGCTCAAGATCTCGAATGTAACCGAGTCGCGGTGAAAAGTGAACGCTGTCGAACCATCCGAGTCCCATGTCGAAAGTGTGTCCAATCGAAAGGGCGGGCTGAATGGGGTCGCTCGCCTCATCGCCGCGGTCGTCTTGAACTTTGTCGTCTAGGCGATACGCTGAGAGGGAAATGTCCCATGCAAAAGCTGTCGAAAATGAAAATGTCATAAAGATGAGAACGGCGATCGCGAGTTTTATTTTCACCAAATTAGGGTATCGGCCAGAGCTAAATTTGGTCAACGGCGTTGACGGCGTGGCTAGCGGATTTGTCCTGTTCCGTCGATCAGCCAGCGGATGCTCATCAGCTCTTTGAGGCCGACCGGACCGCGCACGTGCAGCTTTTGAGTTGAGATGCCGATCTCGCCGCCGAGTCCCAGTTCAAAGCCATCGGTGAAGCGTGTGCTGGCGTTCCAGTAGGTACAAGCGGCATCGACTTCGCGTTGAAACTGACGTGCGATGGCTTTGTTTTCGGTGATGATCGCCTCGGAGTGATGCGAGCCAAAGCGTTCGATGTGGCGAAGGGCGGCTTCGACGTTGTCGACGATTTTGATGTTGAGATCGAGATCGAGGTACTCGGTATTGAAATCAGTTTCGCTCGCCCGTTTGAGGCCAGTGGCCCAGGTCGACTCGGTGCCATCGGTGCGGGCGATTTGTTGCGCGAGGTGGTAGGAGTCATTGCAGCAGTGAAGTCGAACATGGTGTGGGGCCATTGCCGGAAGCAACTCTCGGAGGGTCTGTTCGGCAATTGCGCGATCGATGAGGCAGGTCTCGATGGCGTTGCAGACGCTTGGCCGTTGGGTTTTTGCGTTGACGGCGATTTTGATGGCCATCGAGAGGATTGCTTCGGTGTGAATGTAGAGGTGGCAAAGCCCGCGATCGTTTTTGATCACGGGCATTTTCGCTTCGCGCGAAACGCGTTCAATGAGCGAGTCGCCACCGCGTGGAATGCAGACATCAAAGAGATCGGCGCGTTTTAAAAGTTCGCCAACCAGGGTGCGGTCATAATTTGTGATGGGAACAAACGGCGAGGGAGTAAGACCAGAGGCTTCGATCTCTTTCGCGATAATCTGATAAAGTGTGGCAGCCGTTGCTTTTGATTCTGAGCCGCCGCGAAGAGCGATGCCATTTCCGGTTTTAAATGCGAGTGCGAAAACCTCGGTAATCACATTTGGCCGCGCCTCGAAGATCATGAGCAGCGTGCCAAGTGGTGATCGGATACGCTGGGTGTTGAGGCCATTTGGCAATGTTCGGGAGTCCACGACTTCGCCGATTGGATCGGGAAGTGCGGCAACGGCGCGGAGTGATGCGGCCATCGCGTGAATTCGCTGGGTATTGAGTGTCAGGCGGTCGCGAAATGCAGCGGAGGTACTTTGATCAAGACACTTGAGATCGTTTTCGTTGGCTTCGAGAATTTCGCGTTCACTGCTGATTAGGCGATCGGCAAGGCCGGTGAGAACGGCATTTCGCCGGTCGGTCGAGAGTGAAGTCAGTTTTCGTGAGGCGGCTTTGAGGTTGAAAAGCGAGTCTTCGAGAGAGTTCATCGACGCCGCTTTCTTGAAACGTGTGTTCCGATGCTTTTTCCAAAGCGTTTGGGGTCAGCAATTGAAACAAGAGAGTGAGGTCGATCGCCGCGGATCAGGTGAGTGTCAATTCCGTGCTTGTGCGTCTCTCGAGCGGCCAAAAGTTTTGAGCGCATGCCGCCCTTGCCGACTGTCGACGTGCCTTTGCCTGCGAGGGCGAGCGTCTTCTTGTCGATACCAGGAAGCGTTTCGATGAGGTGAGCCGGATGTTTGGTGGTTGCGGTCTTGGGGTCGCGATCATAGAGACCATCGACATCGGTGAGGAGGATGAGGCGTTCGGCTTTGAGGGCAATTGAGACGAGGGCCGAGAGTCGATCGTTGTCGCCGAACTGAATTTCTTCCGTTGAGACGGTGTCGTTCTCGTTGAGAATCGGCGTGACGTTCCATTCAATGAGCGTGGTGAGTGTTGAGACCAGGTTGAGCCGACGTTTTTTATTGCCGAGGTCGTCGGCAGTGAGCAGGACTTGTGCTGCGCGAAGGCCGAGCGCCTCAAGGCCAAGATGATAAAGTGAATGAACCAGAGGTTGGCCCATGGCTGAGAGAGCTTGTTTTTCGGAAAGGCGCTGGCCCTTGATGCCGGATTGGCGTCGGGCCGTTGCGATGGCGCCAGATGTGACCCAGATCACTTCGATATTGTAATCAGCTTTTAGGCACTTTACCTGGCGCATCCAGTCGCGGATGAGGAGTGGCCCGCCATCGATGACCATTTGGCTGCCGGCTTTAATCACCCAGATTTTTTTATTTTTCATAAAGGTCCAAATTCGCCAGTCACTTTGTTTTTGGTGACGTTGTTCCAAGGGAGGCTTCGGCCGTTCATCGCGACATAAACGCCGTGGGGAAGTGTCTGTGCGAAAGCGAGCGAGGCTCCTAGATTGAATAGCCCGTCGCTTGATC
>JAEUWE010000434.1 GCA_016791465.1 Pseudobdellovibrionaceae bacterium | reverse complement strand
CACTCGCCAAACTTTCATCAGATCGAAGGCCTTTGTATCGATAAGAAAGTTTCGATGGCCGATCTCAAAGGCACGATCACATTTTTTGTCGGTGAGTTTTTTGGTCGCGGCCTCAAAACACGTTTCCGTCCGAGCTTTTTTCCATTCACCGAGCCTTCGGCTGAGGTTGATTGCCAATGTCCGCTTTGCAAGGGCAAGGGCTGTCGTATGTGCAGTATGAGTGGCTGGATTGAGATCGGCGGCTGCGGACTTGTCCATCCGAACGTGTTGAAGTTTGCGGGTCTCGACGCAAAAGAATGGCAAGGTTTTGCGTTCGGATTTGGAATCGAGCGCATGGGGATTATCAAATACGGAATCAACGACATCCGCCTTTTCAATGAAAACGATGTTCGATTCCTGTCGCAGTTCTCGATGTAGGCCCCGTGGGGCAATGTTTGAAAGGTTTATTAAGTCATGAAACTCTCTCTTCGCTGGCTGAATGATTTTGTCGATGTTTCTGATGCGTTAAAAGATCCGCAAGGATTGGCGCGGGCGCTCACCAATGCCGGCCTTGAAGTCGAATCGATCGAAGATCAGGGAAAGCCGTTTCACAACGTTGTGGTTGGGCACATTCTTGAAAAAGGAAAGCACCCGGGTGCTGATCGTTTAAGCCTGTGTCAGGTCACGACGGGTGGTGGCGTGATTCATCAAATCGTTTGTGGCGCGCAAAATCACAAGCAGGGTGACTGCGTCGTTGTGGCTTTGCCCGGCGCTGTTTTGCCAGGGGACTTTGCGATTAAGCACTCAAAAATTCGCGGTGTAGAGTCGGGCGGCATGCTTTGCTCTTTAAAGGAGCTTGGGCTTGCCACAGAATCAGAAGGCATCTTAATTTTGCCAGACGACGCGCCAATTGGAAAACCTTTCGCCGAGTACAAGAAGCTCGACGATGTGGTTTTTGAACTGAAGGTGACGCCGAATCGAGCGGACTGTCTTTCGCATCGTGGTTTGGCGCTTGAGATCGCGTGCCTTTTGGGGAAGCCCATTTGTGAACCTGAGTCGAAGATTGCGGAAGGTGATTTTGACTGCGATATCGGAGTTGCGATTCGAGCCAAAGATCTGGGGCCCCGCTATGCGGGGCGAATGGTTAAAGGCGTAAAAGTCGGTGAAAGTCCAGAGTGGCTGAAACGTCGACTCGAGACCGTTGGTATGAAGAGCATCAACAATGTTGTCGATGTGACGAACTATGTGATGATGGAGCTCGGGCAGCCATTGCATGCGTTTGATGTCCGTGAACTTCGAGGTCGGACTATCATTGTTGATCGCGCGGTGAGCGGCGAGACATTTGTAACACTCGATGGAAGCGAGCTTAAACTTGACGGCACGGAGCTGACGATTCGTGACAGTGAACGGGTCGTGGCTTTGGCTGGTGTTATCGGCGGAAAGAACTCTGGCGTTCAGGACGATACGGTCGACGTGATGATCGAGGCCGCATACTTTACGCCGGCGAGTGTACGTCGGACGATGCGGAAGTTTGGGATTGAGACAGATTCGGGATATCGCTTCTCGCGCGGAGTGACTCCGGAGACGACGACGCAAGCTCTGGATCGTGCAACTCAGTTGATGATCGAAGTGGCGGGAGGTAAAGCCAGCCGAGATCGCATTGACGTGTATCCAGAACCTGTTCCGCGAACAGAAATTCAAATTGCTCTTTCGACGGTGGAGTCGCGACTTGGTTATCCAATTGAGGCCTCTGTTTTTGAAATGTGGATGAAGCGATTGGGCGGAGATCTGCGCGTTCTTTCGCCGGGCCTTTACAAGTTTGTCGCTCCGGCGCATCGCATGGATCTGCACATCGATATGGACTTGGTCGAGGAGTTTGGCCGTCTCAATGGCTACGATAAAATTCCGGAGACTCTTCCCGTTGGCGGCTTTATGCCGGCCGCGCATGATGAGCTCTATATGGCCGAGATGCGCGCCCGCCGCATCTTAAAGGGTATGGGCTGCCTTCAGGCGTTGAACTATTCATTTATCGGCGATGGCTATCAAAAAGATTTTATCGGCGATGTTGAGCTCTGGTGTGATGCGGGGCTTTTTGTTGACGGTTCCGATGTGCGCATCGTCAACCCGCTAAACGAAGAAATCAATGTCATGCGACGTTCGCTCTTGCCGGGCCTCTATCGAAACCTTCTGCACAGCGTTCGCTTTGGAAGTCCTGTGGGGCGCCTCTTTGAAATTGGTGTCTCTGTGCATGCGGTATCCGATCGCTCGCAGGCTGTTCGCGCGGAGCGTTTCCAGGGCACCGCGTACGGTGAAGAGAAGCGTTTGGGATTTTGTTTCTGGGGTGGCGAAACAGATCTTTGGGGGCGTACGCAGGTGGCAGAGCCTGCGGTGACACTGAAGGGCGTTGTTGAGTCGTTTCTTAAGACATATGGGGTTTCATCTATTGAATTTGAGCCGTTTGACGAAGGGCGCGCTCCGGGCATTTTGCATCCTGGAAAAGCGGTTGTTGTTCGAGCAAATCGAGTTCCGGTGGGTTTCTTGGGCGCGGTCCATCCTTCGCGCTTGCAGCTCGACAAGGTTCGGACTGGGGCTGCGATCGGCGAATTCTCGCTAGAAAAAATCTTAAAGGCCGTTTCGAGTGTGCGCTT
This sequence comes from Pseudobdellovibrionaceae bacterium, assembly GCA_016791465.1. GTDB lineage: Bacteria > Bdellovibrionota > Bdellovibrionia > Bdellovibrionales > JAMPXM01. Next base: position 1,653 of record JAEUWE010000434.1, on the reverse strand, counting down.
TGTGCCGATTTCGACGTTCCCCGCTATGGAGCGCGATGTGGCACTGGTGGGTGCGAAGTCGATTCCGGCTGGAGAAATCGTTACTGACTTCATGAAGCTTGCTCGCAAGTTCGAGGCGGACGGCGGTCGATTCTTAAAGTCCGCATCGGTTTTTGACGTGTTTGAAGGTGAGAGCCTTGGTGAGGGAAAGCGCTCGGTCGCAGTTCGTATGGTCTTCCAGAGTGCCGATGGCACGCTTGAGGATGCAGTTGTGAATCAAGTTCGCGATAAGCTTGTACAGGCGATATGTGAGAAGCACGGCGTCTCCGTCCGTTAAGCTGATAGTGGTGTCGCAGGAGACATGACGCACCGCTTTCTGGACGTCCAGGGTTGCGGCTGGCGGCTGCTGCGGAGCGCGATGGCGGATGCGGCGCGTTGGTTGGTTTTGTCGGTTTTTTCAAGGACTTATGAAGAAGTTCTGATGGACAGAGGGCGGTTTTAGATCTGAGACTTGTTGGTGACGAACGACACTCTCAAATCGGCACCAGTGCAATCGACTTGTGTGAGTGTGTCTAACAAACGGTGGGGACGATGGTAGAACGTGATGAAGTCGAAGCAGGCGGTAAGGGCCGTGAAGTGAGCCGTTCGACGATGACCAAGGCCGACATTGTTGAAAAAGTTTATGGCAAAATCGGCTTCTCCAAAAAAGAAGCTTCCGAGCTCGTCGAGATGGTTTTCACCACGTTGAAGGACGTCCTTCATCGCGGCGACAAGGTTAAAATCTCCGGCTTTGGCAATTTCGTTGTTCGTGAGAAGAACGAGCGCGTTGGCCGAAATCCACAAACAGGCGAGCAGATTAAGATCAGTGCCCGCCGCGTTCTGACCTTCCGTCCATCGCAGGTTTTGAAGGCGATGCTCAATGGTGAAGACGTCACGGGGCTCAGTGATGACGATTGAGACAGCGGTGGAAGGTGCGATTGAAAATGTCGCCGGAACTGATGAAAAAGAGGCGGCACTGAAAGAGGCGCTTGGAAAAGCGCTGACGGTCAGCTCAGAGAGCGGCATTGAATCTCTTTCAGATGTTGATCAGCTCGAGCTCATTCCGTTCCAGATGCGCGACCATGACTTTGTCGAGGTGGCGCCGTCGGATTCTCTGGAACGTGATCTGAGCTCAATTCCAGAGCAGATGGCTTTTAAAATCGGGACGGCTGCTGATTTGGTTGGGGTAAAGCCCTATGTCCTGCGGTTTTGGGAAACAGAGTTCGACGCGTTGAAACCCAAGAAGAGTCAAAAAGGTCAGCGAGCATACTCTCGTCGCGATGTTGAAACGGCGATGATGATTAAAAAACTCCTCTACGAAGATCGTTTTTCGATTGAGGGCGCGCGGTCTAAAATCAAAGAGCTTCGTTCTAAGGTGAAGGGCGTTCGTGAGGATCGGGCAGAGCTTGAGAAGATGCGAGAAGAGGTGAAGCACCGAGTGGACGAAGTGCGTTCCGTTGCGCTGACCGAAATGAAGGCGCTTCTCGGTGATATTTCTCGGTTTCGGGCGCTTTTTTCTGCTTGATGGAGAGCGTCTAGCCCCTTAAAACAGTGGGGCCTTTTGGCAAATTTTAAGTGTCGGCGCGTGGCGCAGTCTGGTAGCGCACATGCTTGGGGTGCATGAGGTCGCTGGTT
>JAEUWE010000067.1 GCA_016791465.1 Pseudobdellovibrionaceae bacterium | reverse complement strand
GAAACGAGCTATAGGCTACAGTGAGTTCATGGACCAAGTAAAGCCCAAGCCCGGCCTTGCTCGCCGCAGTCTGACATCCGTCTCCCTCACGCTTGGGATAGTTGTCGCCATTGAGTTCGGCCTCAGACTCAATGAGTCGCTCCAAGGCAAAAGTACGACCGGACCTCTTTCGGTAGCTTCAGATTTCACGGTGGTGTCTTTTGGAGACTCGATCAGCGCAGGCTTTCCATCGATTCTTGAATCAAAACTGAACCAGACTCCATCGGTGCCACGGAGCCGAGTTATCAATCTTTATCAAACTGCTCCCATAAAAGGCAGCCTGCAAAATACTGTTTTGAGCGCCATTCCCAAACACCGACCGAACGTTGCTCTGATTATGCTTGGCGCCGACGATTTCGGCACCAAGCCCAGCTCCGTCGATCTCTTGCCACAGTCAATCTGGGCGAAGAACTCGCTTCTGGTCCGAGTCATCTTCGTTAAACTCTATCCTCTTCTAAAAAAAATAGACGACTGGCGGCAAACGGCCTCGTCGAGAGAGCTGAACCCAAGTTTAAAGTTTGAACTCAGTCGAGATGGTCTCAATAAGCTGGTCGATGATCTGCTTGATAAAACCTGCTGCGTAGAATCCGGATTTCAGCAAATTGCAGATCGACAGCGGAATCTTCAACAGTTTGACAGCATCGATGTGGATCTCAACCAGCGGCGTCTTGCCGATTTTCTCATACAGCTGCTTTCACATCAGTTCGATCAAGCTGAAAAGACCCTTGTCGCGCTTAAGGAGACTGCGCAGCCCCTGTCAATCCCTCCCGCCGATCTCGAAGCCGCACTTCGCATCGAACAGGGTGACGCCGATGGCGCTCTCGCCGAACAACGGCGACGTCTCGAGCAGATCGCACTCTCGGAGTTTGGTTGCTCGACAGCGATTAACACCGCGCGCGTACGCAATGATTCAGAGAATGAGTTCTTTTTTGTACAGAAGTGCGCGAAAGACCATCCAAATTCGAATCGGATGAAGTTTCACAGCATCTACCTTCAGACCCGTCGAAAAAACCGGGAGGGCGTGATGAGTTTTATAAAAACACTTCCCGACATCGACGAGTCTTCACAACCTCGCATTGTGGCGAGAATTTACTATATTATCGCCAGCTATTTCTATCACCGACACGAGCTCACCGTTGCAAAGAAGTACTTTGAAAAGTCGCTCGAACTTGATCCAAAGTACCAACGATCTGTTGACTACTACCTCACTGCCATTACGAGCCTGAGGAAAGATGGCCAAAAGGCACCAATTCCTGAGAAGCTACTCTCGATCCTCGTACCAAACTCACGATATCGACTCTTTGAAAGACAAAATGGCCTACCAGTCTCTTCACTGGCACCGCTCGAATCCAATTCGGTCAACTTGAAAGCCTCTACTGCAAAAGACCGCGTCGCCGACTTCCCAATAAGCTATATTTCTATGCTCAACCAACTCTGTCGAAATGGCGTGGAAACTTTCGTTCTCAACTATCCACTACAGCCACTCGGTCCCGTTCAACGCGGCCTTAGCTCAGTCCCATGCTTGCGCTTCGTCGACCTACAGCGGTCTATTCAGATCGCAATGACCGAACAAGGCTATCGCAATACCGATCTGTTTCAGACTGACGGACTTCACCTCACGGCAAAAGGTGACGACGTCGTTGCCACCTCGATCTGCGAGGCCATCGCCGAAACATTCAGTCCGGCCTTCTCGAAAGCAGGCTGCCGGTCACAAACCACACGACCGGGCCCCTAGCGTTCCCTTACAACCGAACGAATGACCCCTGAAGGGGCGAAAAATCCGCGGTTATGGATCGTGACCTCTGCTTCGTCGAGGTCCGCGAGCGGCCGATTTGGAAACTGATGATGAAGCGCATGCAGACCCGAATCGTGGGGAATAAAGAAAAATGCCTCTACAAATCCCGCAACCACATTTCGTGTATCGGTCTCAGTACTGCCAAAATGTTCGGAGATATTGCGAAGGCGATTGAGCCATACAAGCCCCGTGTACTTTGCCACAAGCCAAAGCCCCGCCACTCCCGACGCAAAAGCGACATCATTTGTAAGCAGAACAGCCAGCGCAAAAAGCACAAAGTAAAAGCCAAGACGATAAGTCCAACGCTGCCAAGCCTTTTTGAAGTCCTTCTGTACATAAAGCTCTTCAAATCCAGTCAGGCTTCGGTAGTGAACACCAACCCAATCCATAATGGATATTTTCAGAAACGTCGTTCGCTCCATCGGAAACAACCAATCGGACCGACCCTTTGTCGCCATCCAATAGACGTC
>JAEUWE010000058.1 GCA_016791465.1 Pseudobdellovibrionaceae bacterium | reverse complement strand
GTAACGATCAGCCCGAGTGAGCCGTCTGTAACTTCTGTGCATGTGCACCTCAAACTCCCTTCATTTTTACGCAAGAAGAAGTCTGAAAGAAGACAGGCGGTTCACTCAACTATTTGTCGCACTGGCAAAGTTGCATCTGGGGCGCTCACAGATGCTAAAGCCTGAGCGATGGCGGTGCGTGGTGCACGCATTTTCGTAGAGAGTTTCTTCCAGATCGCGGAGAACGCGGGGCCGGAACCGTTCGCGAGAGCAAACGACTTTTTGGCACATTTCCGTCGTGACCATGTTTTGTAGATCGTTTACTCAGTGATGTATGAAATCAGAAAGTTTCGATTTGCAGCCGGTATTGGATGGAACATTGATTCGACTTCGGCCGCTCAGTACCGACGATTTTGAAGCGCTTTATCGCTGTGCTTCAGATCCTTTGATATGGGAGCAACATCCAGAGCCGACTCGATACCAAGAGGAAGTATTTCAGGTCTTTTTTGACGGTGCGATCCAGTCGAAAGGTGCATTTGCGGTTATCGAGCGATCAAAGAACGTCGTGATTGGCACTTCTCGCTACTATAGTTTGGCACCAGAGAGAAGAGAGGTGACCGTTGGTTATACATTTCTCACGCGAGAATACTGGGGTGGTCGGTTTAACTTTGAGCTTAAAAAATTAATGCTTGAGCATGCTTTTCAATATGTCGATGTCGTGTCGTTTGAGATCGGGGAAGCCAATCTTCGATCAAGGACGGCCATCGAGAGGATCGGCGCTCGGCTAGCGGAGTTGAGGAGCTTCGACGGAAACCCACATGTCATTTATAAGATCGAGAAGAAGTCCTTTGCTGAGGCATTTCGATAGGCCCTCGCAATGCCTCTTCCCAGTCGCCGAAAAATGGCGCATAGTACGGTGCATGGGCGCAGGAGCAGAAACGATCACGAAAACTCTAAGAGAAAAACTCACCGCGGCTTTTGAGCCGGTTCATTTTGAGCTTCAAAATGAATCCCACCAACATGCGGTGCCTGAAGGCTCGGAGTCGCACTTTCGAGCGGTGATTGTTTCAGCGGCATTTGCTGGAGTTTCGCGGATTGAGAGGCAGCGGCAGGTTCTAGCGGCCATTGATCACGAACTGAAAAACGGCGTTCATGCTTTTACGATGCGAGCGCTGACCCCAGAGGAATGGCAAGCGGGTCAGGGGGCGGGGTTTCAGTCGCCAGCATGCATGGGTGGCTCGAAGGCCGATCGCTAGCTTAAAGCCAGCATTTAGAGCAAATCGATTTGAGCTTTCAGTTGCTCGAGAAGTTCGCGTGTTCGATTGCGCATTTCAATAGCATGTTGGCTATCAGCTTTTGGCGTGGCGGCAGCCCCGGCGGAAGGGGATGGCGTGAGGCCAGCGAGCTCCTCCCAAGACGAAAGCGCTGACTCGAGTTCGCTCAGTGTACTCACCAACTTCTGGTTGGCGGGCTTATCGGACTTTGATTTTTCGTTTTTTCGATCGGCTGAACTCATCGCGGATAAATCTTCGGTGTCTTGCGGCGCTTTGACAAGGACGAATTAACACCGGTTTGACCTTCTTTCGATGATCGGTCAAAATGCCCGCTTTCCAAGCTGAACCAAGGAGCTAAACGATGTCGCAGACGACGGGTCACGAAATCATCTACACGATGAAGGGTGTCGGTAAGGTTTATCCGCCGAACCGTTGGGTTTTGAAGAATATCTACCTCTCTTACTTCTACGGCGCGAAAATCGGCGTTCTGGGTTTGAACGGTTCAGGTAAGTCGTCGCTGCTTCGAATTATGGCGGGCGTTGATCACGACTTCGTCGGCGAGGCGTTTCCAGCGCGTGAATTTAAAGTCGGTTACCTCGAGCAGGAGCCAAAGCTCGATGCGGCGAAGACGGTTAAAGAAAATGTGATGGATGGTCTTGGGGAGCTCCCGCTTCTTC
>JAEUWE010000056.1 GCA_016791465.1 Pseudobdellovibrionaceae bacterium | reverse complement strand
AACGTCTCCGTCCTTCACTTCGTAGTCTTTGCCTTCAAGGCGGTACTTTCCCGCGTCTTTCACGGCTTGTTCTGTCTTGAGATTGAAAAGATCTTCACAGTGATAGGTCTCAGCGCGGATAAATCCTTTTTCAAAGTCAGTGTGAATTACGCCAGCAGCTTGCGGCGCCTTCATGCCTTTGCGAATGGTCCAAGCGCGGACCTCTTTCTCGCCAGCGGTGAAGTAAGTGTAAAGACCCAAGAGTTTATAGGCCTCACTGATCAGACGGTTGAGGCCTGGCTCCGTCGCACCAAGAGACGCGAGGAACTCCGCGCGCTCTTCAACTGGGAGAAGCGCAATTTCGGCTTCCATCGAAGAACAAATCAAAATTGCATTGTTGTTCTCAGACTTCGCATACTCCTGAACTTGCTTTGACCAATCGTTGCCGCCAGCGGCGAAGTCCGTCTCGTTGACGTTACATGCGTAAAGCACGGGCTTCATCGTGAGTAAGTGAAGATCGCGAACCAAGGGGAGTTCTGAATCTTCAAAATGAACAGACCTTGCGGGCCGACCGGCGTTGAGCGCGTCCGCGATTTTCTTAAACGCTCCGTACTCGGCTTGCGCTTTTTTGTCGCCAGACTTTGCGGTCTTCTCGACCTTCTGAATTCGTTTTTCGACAGAGTCGAGATCCGCAAGCATGAGCTCGGTGTTGATCACACCGATATCGCGAAGTGGGTCGACTGATCCAGAAACGTGAATGATGTTTGGATCGTCAAAGCAACGAACGACGTGAGTGATCGCGTCAGTTGAGCGGATGTGGCCAAGGAACTGGTTGCCAAGGCCTTCGCCCTTGCTCGCTCCAGCGACAAGACCTGCGATATCGACAAACTCCATGGTGGTTGGAACGAGTGTCTTTGGCTTGATCAGCTCGCTGATTTTGCGCAGGCGCTCGTCGGGAACGGTGACGACGCCCACGTTCGGATCGATTGTACAGAATGGGTAGTTTGCAGCTTCGGCTTTTGCGGCCGTAAGCGCATTAAAGAGAGTGGACTTTCCAACGTTCGGGAGTCCGACGATACCAACCTGTAAGCTCATGAGTTTCCTTCCGACGATTTCAGAACCGTGCGCTGAATTGAATTTTGATAAATTTGATTTTGAACGGGAGCGATCATTTCGGCGGCTCCTGCGCCACTGGCATCACGCCATCGCGAGTAAAGCGCGTCGCCGTTTTTTGAAAGCCATCAAGAATGAAGCTTTCAATCGCGTCACCAGCGATATCGAGAAACTCAGGAAGGTGCGGGGCCTCATCTTCAAAGAAGTTTGAGAGAACCCAGTTTGCGATATCCCAGCGCTTGTCTGGCGGCTTGCCAACTCCAAGCTTGAGGCGTGTGTAGTCTTGCGTACCCAGCTGTTCGTTGATCGATTTCAGGCCGTTATGTCCGCCAGCGCCGCGGTTCCGCTGTACGCGAATTGCCCCATAGGGAATATCGAGTTCATCGTGAACCACGAGCAGGTGGTCGAGATCGATTTTGTAGAAGTCCATGAGTGCACGGACACTCTCGCCGCTGAGATTCATAAAGGTCTGTGGTTTTACGAAAATCACGTCGTGTGCAGCGCCGCCCGGACCGGTGATCTTGGCTCGAGCAACGAGGGCCTTGCGCTCTTCTTTCCAGGTCGGTCTGCCGCCAGCGCTTTCAAAATAGCGATCGAGCGCCATGAAACCGATGTTATGGCGATTGAGCAGGTATTTTGCGCCAGGATTGCCGAGACCTACCACTAAGAACACAATCGAAACACCCTCACATGCGGTTGCGACGAATCATTCGGTGTCGATTGAATGGTTCGTCTTGAAAGAACAAAGGCTGCGAGTTGCCCCGCAGCCTTGTTTGACCAGATCGATAAGAGGCAACTCTCTCCTGAAGAGGAGTGAATTACTTCTTGTCGTCTTTCTTGGCAGCGCCAGCAGCCGGAGCAGCAGCACCTGCGGCCGGAGCGGCACCAGCAGCTGGAGCAGCAGCGGCAGCTGGAGTTGGAGCTGCTTCTTCTTTTGGAACTGCAACAGTGGCGAGAGTCAAAGTCGGCAGCGAGATGATTTTCACGCCAGCCGGTACTTTCACGTCTGATACGTGGAGAGCGTCGCCTACGCCCAAGCCCGAAACGTCGACAACGATTTCGTCTGGGATCTCATTTGGCTTACACTCAACTTCGATTTCGCGACCGATGAGTTCGAGTACACCGCCGTCAGAAAGACCGATTGGCTTTCCTTCGAAGCGAAGACCGATGCTCACGCGGAGGTTTGAGTTCATGTCGATCGCGTAGAAGTCGATGTGAACAGGGCGACGGGTCACCGGGTGAACTTGAATGTCGCGGAGAAGAACAGCGGCTTTCTCAACGGCTTTTGCTTCTGTCGATGAGAGCGTGAAGATTGTCGATTCAAACTTACGTCCCATGTACTTGCGGATGAGGATCTCGTTCACCATGACGTTCACGGGTTCCGTTTTTGGACCGTAAACAACGCCAGGGATATTTCCCTGCGTGCGATTGAGACGAGAAAAGTGTTTGCCAGTCTCGCGTGGTGTAACGGGGAGTTCGACTCGTGTACCTGATGCCATTGTATCCTGCCTTCTGGGGGCGTTTCCCAACCGTCATTTCGCTCAAAGCGTTGCGAGACCGTTCTATCCGCCGACCCGTGAAACCAAAGCGGGCTTTCGCTGTTCCGCGCTTTGAGAGTTTTTTGGAAGCTACAAGGTCTCCCACGACGGGCTGCAAAATGCAATGAAATGTGAAGAAAAGCAGCGGGTTAGGGAGTCTGTCGGGCCGCGGGCTAAGTGCCCTTTGAAGTGACGTGATAACAATGACTTATCGCAGCTTCCGGCACCGGAAGCTGCGGCGGGTCAGTCGGCCGGCGGACGCCGGCAATCAGAACTCAACCCCGGCCGAAACCTTCAGGAGCGAAAAGCGGGGCATGTACTGAATGAGCTTCACCGCAGTATCGACGTTATCGCGGTCCGTTGAATTGGTCGCGGCATCTAAAAAGGGCGTCGACCGTTTCGTGTTCACCATCGGCTGAGCCCACGCCGCTCCATCGACGCCAAGCACATAGCGATCTTTCAGACGCCAGCGGTAGCCGAGGCCAATGGTGGCTCCGACCGATCCAATTTCAACGAGCTCAATACTTGGAATCGCACCACCGGTGACGCGACTGAGGATCTCGTTTCCGAGACGAAGAGTGAACGATTGATAGAACAGACCGTAGAAAAACTGAAAGCCGATGCCGCCGTTACTGTGGCGTCGGTTGAGCGAGATGCGCGTCTCGGAGACTTCGCCCAAGTCCTTGATGATGAATGGGACTTTGACTGAACCATTTGAATACTCAAGCTCCCACGCCGAGTCATTTGATGTTCGGTAGAGAGCGGCCGCGCCGGTTTTACTCGGGATCAGAAAATCAATCGGCGAGTAGTGAATATTTAAAAGCCAGGGTTGGAATTCGCTTTTGGGAGCTTCTGGTGGAAGTGCAGCGGGTGCGCTTATGGGTGATTCAGGCTGCGTTGTCGTCGGCGCGGGCGTGGCGGGCGCTGGTGCCGCCTTGGTCTGAGCCAGTGCCGGAATGGCGACGAGAACGGCGAGCGAAAAAAACAAGTATGCGAGGCGTGTAGTCACGGTTTTGGTCTCCGGTGTTTCCATCGCGAGCATAGAAACGCGCCGAATTGCGGTCAACGCCAACGGACGATCAAGGGGTCGTGAGGCCGGAGGTCTTGATCTGCTTTTGGAACAATGTGTGCCAGAAACTAATCAAACAGCGAACTGACGGAGGCGTTGCCGTAGATGCGTTGAATTGCTTCGGCGACAACGGGCGCAACCGAGATCACTTCGATCTTTCCGCTCGCGGCGGCGCGCTCACTCAGCGGAATTGTGTCGGTGACTAGCACTTTTTCGATCCCGCACTCGGTGAGGCGAGTGATGGCGGGACCTGAGAGAACCGCGTGGCTTGCGACAGCGAACACGCGTTTGGCGCCGTTTTTCAAAAGGCTTTGCACGGCCTGTGTGAGAGTGCCGGCGGTATCAATCATATCGTCGACGATGATCGCTGTTTTGTCGCGAACATCACCAATCAAGTGAAGCGCCTTTGCCTCATTCGGGTCCGAACGCCGTTTGTCGATGATCGCAAGCGACGCTTCGATGCGTTTTGCAAAAGCGCGTGTGCGCTCAACTCCACCGGCGTCTGGTGAAACCGCGACGAACTCTTCGCCGGTGCCCCACTTTTCGCGGAAGGCACGAGCGAGCGTCGGCGTGGCGAACAAGTGATCGACCGGAACATTGAAGAAGCCCTGAATCTGTGCTGCGTGCAGGTCGACGCAGACGATGCGTGTGGCTCCGGCTGAGGTGATAAGATCGGCCATACATTTTGCCGAGATCGGCGCACGAGGAGCGACCTTGCGATCCTGCCTAGCGTAGCCGTAGTAGGGGAGAACGGCGGTGATCTGTCTTGCCGATGCGCGTTTCAACGCATCGAGAATCAAGAACAGTTCCATGTAGTTTTCGTTCACCGGCGGACACGTTGACTGAATGACAAAGACGCTGTCGCCGCGAACCGACTCGTGAATCTCAACTTGGATTTCGCCATCCGCAAAGCGCTTAATATCGCAGTAGCCGAGATTGACGCCCGCGTGTTGCGCGACCTTTTCGGCAAAGCCGCGGTTGGAGTTTCCGGAAAAAATCTTGAGACCTGACTTCTGATTCGGATTGATCAGTTGGCTCATTCGCAAGCTCCTGGTCACGGCGGCTTTGGGGGTTGCGATGAGCCTAACCAGATCGATGCGGCCTTGTCTATGAAAGCGGACGAATCAAACCAACTTCGTGCTCAGAAGCTCGAGCAGTTTGTTCGTCGCTTGAGAGCGGTGCGACACCTTGTTCTTATAGGCAACGCCGAGCTCCGCGAGGGTCTTGGTTTCGCCTTCTGGAATAAAAACACTGTCGTATCCAAAGCCGTTGCGACCCACTTCGTTCTTCGCGATCGTGCCCTTGAGCTCGCCGCTAAAGAGATGCTCTTGGCCCTCTGGGTCAAAGACCACCATTTGGCACAAGAAAGAGGCATTTCGGTTTGCAAGCTGCTTTAAGCCCATGATTTTGAGGAGTTTGACGCGGTTTTCAAAATCCGAAGCCTTGGGACCGGCATAGCGAGCCGAGTGCACTCCTGGAAGTCCGTTCATTCCCTCAACGGCAAGTCCCGAGTCTTCGGCCACGATCCACTCGCGCGGCTGCATGGCCTTCAGTGAGCGGGCTTTGATTCGGGCGTTATCAAGAAACGTCGCGCCGGTCTCTTCGGGTGGATAGTACGTGGCAAGATCGCCGAGCGTTTTCACCTTGAGTCCTTTTTTGATCAATGGCTCAAGCAGCATTTCAAATTCGAGAACTTTTCCACGATTCGTAGTGGCAAGCCAGATATCCATTCGCGAACTCCATCCCTGGGGCCGGGGCCCTTACTGCGGTTACTGAGGTTTAAAGGCCAAATAGGGTCCAACGATTTTCGCTTGCTCGAGAAAGAGCGAGCGGCAGCCTTGAGCAGCGAGTTCCAAAACCGAATCGAGCTCGGCGCGCGAAAACGGCGCGGCCTCGGCCGTGCCCTGAACTTCGACGAAGCGATTGTCACCGGTCATGACGAGATTCATATCGGTTGAGATCTTCACGTCTTCCTCATAGCAGAGATCAAGAAGCGGTGTTCCGCCATCAAGACCGACGCTCACAGCTGCAACATAGTGCGTGAGTGGCTGTGCGTTTGGAGCAAGGAGGCCGGCGAGTTTCAATTTCGCAATCGCGAGCGCCAAGGCAACGAAGCCACCGGTGATGGCCGCGGTGCGGGTCCCGCCATCGGCTTGGATGACGTCGCAGTCGACGGTGATCTGTCGCTCGCCAATCGCTTTCAAATCAACGGCGGCACGAAGTGAGCGCGCAATGAGGCGCGAGATCTCTTGGCTTCGACCACTCGATGTCGCTTTTTCGCGCGAGATGCGAGTGTGTGTCGAACGCGGTAGCATTCCATATTCGGCGGTGACCCAACCTTTGCCGCCGCCCTGTAGCCATTTTGGGATATTGGGCTCAACAGAAGCGGTGCAGAGCACATGCGTGTCGCCCATTTGAATGAGCGCTGAACCCTCGGCGTGCTTTGTTGGGTTTGGAGTAATCGTGACTTTGCGAAGCTGAGCTGCGCTTCGCCCATCGAATCGTTTTTTAGTTTCCATTTGCATGGACCTTATGGCCGGAGGCCTGCGGATGTCCAGGCCGATCCGCGGTTTGGAGCGCGATTTCAAGGGACCTGGTCGCAATTTCCGTCGTTCCTGACCACGGTAGGGCTTTCTGCGAACATTGGGACTGTCGGGTTTGTGCTCTTGACCGGCTTTTTCTCCTCAAGTAGACCCACGGTCACCACGAAAATTCCGCGAATTCAACGACCAAGTGCACGCTTTTCCCTATATAAAGACTCTTCT
>JAEUWE010000493.1 GCA_016791465.1 Pseudobdellovibrionaceae bacterium | reverse complement strand
AACTGATCGAAATCAAATTGCTGTTTTCTAAAATGAAGCAATGTTCGATCACGTTCTCGAGTTCGCGGATGTTGCCGGGCCATGAATAACGCTTCATGACCTGGAGAGCGTCGGCCGCAACGCCAATGATGCGCTTCCCGTGAGCGGTGTTGAATTTTTTGATAAAGTTATTGATCAACGTTTCGAGATCGTTTTTGCGTTCGGCGAGAGCGGGAAGATAGATCGGAACGACGTTCAGGCGGTAATAGAGATCTTCCCGGAACTTTCCTTCTTGAATCATCTGTTCGAGGTTGCGATTGGTGGCCGCGATCACGCGAACGTTGGACTCGATTTCGCGATTGGAGCCAACGGGCGTAAAGAGCTTTTCTTGCAGAACGCGAAGCAGTTTCACCTGCATCGTGACCGGCATTTCACCCATCTCGTCTAGGAAAAGCGTGCCGCCCTCAGCGTATTGAAACTTTCCGATTTTGCGTTCGTGCGCACCTGTGAACGAGCCCTTCTCGTGGCCAAAGAGTTCGCTTTCAAAGAGGTTTTCAGGAATAGCCGAGCAGTTGATCGCAACGAACTTGCCATCTTTGCGTGAGCTATTGAAGTGCACCGCGCGAGCGACGAGTTCTTTACCGGTTCCAGATGCGCCGCGGATGAGTACGGGTGTATCGACTTTCGAGAGTCGATTGATGATATTGAAGACCTTCTGCATCTCGTTTGACGAGCCGATGATCTTGCGACCGGCTTCGTTCAAAATAGGAGCCGACGCTGCGATATTCGAAATTAAGGACTGAGCTTTGAGCGCCTTCTCGGTCATCTCGAGGAGTTCGCTGCTGCCGATTGGTTTTGAAAGGTAGTTGTAAGCGCCTTCTTTAACCACCATCACCGCGTCGTCGATGTTGGCGTAGGCCGTGACGATGATCACCTGAATGGAGGGGTCATGCTCCTTGATCAGCTTTAAGGCCTCAAGGCCCGACAGTCTTGGCATATCGACATCGAGGATGACGAGATCAAAGCGATTGGCTTTGACCTTTTCCATGGCTTCAAGGCCGTCCTGCGCCTCTTCGACCTCGTAGCGTCCCGTGGCGGCGAGTGCCTCACGGACGGAAAAGCGAAGTCCGGCATCGTCATCAACGACAAGAATACGAAGCATGAAAGCCCCCTGCCTGGCCATTTTAGGCGCTTGGCAATTCAACCGTAAAAGTAGATCCCTGCCCGGGGCGGGAATCCACATGGATCCGTCCTTTATGCAGCTCTACGAAATATTTAGCAAGATAGAGACCTAGGCCTGAGCCTTTAATAGTCGATGCTTTGGCATTTCGACTGCGATAAAATTTCATGAATATGTGAGGAAGTTCACTCTCCGGGATCCCGGGGCCCTGATCGGCGACCTGAACGACGATCCAGCCGTCCCTCTCTTCAGTCGACACTAAGATCGAAGTTCCGTCAGGGCTGTACTTGATCGCATTTTCAATGAGGTTTTGCAGCACCTGGCGAATGAGGTCGACGTCGATCTTGATGCTGAACAGGGGTTCAAGCTCAGTTCGAATCTCGATCTCCTTTGAGCGTGCCATGTAGTCGAGTTTTTGGACCACGTCTTTGACCAACGTATTCACGTCTTTTGAGTGGAGATGGAGCTGAATGGCTTTGGATTCAATTCGGCCAAGATTCAAAATGCCGCTCACAAACTCGAGCAGTTCGTCGCTCGAACGCCTCACAGTATCGACGGCTTCGCGTTGGCGCGGAGAGAGGGGGTTGGCGTCGTTTTTTACGATGTCGGTCATACCTTGAATGCGCGCAATGGGAGTCTTCAGGTCATGTGACATCATCGACAAGAAATTGGTCTTGAGTTCTTCGACTTGGGTGAGCAGGCGGTTTTTTTGATAGTACTCCCAGCTGCGGCGATTCTCGATAATGAGGCGATAGGGAATAAAGAAGTAGTAGCAGATGAAGACGGCAAGAAATGGGTGCGCGAGCGCAATCCAGATATTCCCAAGCCAGAATAACAAGAGCGCCACGAGTGAGAGGCCGGCAATGGTCGCCCCAAGGATGGCGAGGCCCAGCGTTGGCGATGCGGTGAGGACGACGATCACCGTCATATAGGAGATCGCGGCAGTGACAATGGTGCCGAGTACCTTGGGGGCCCGAACGAGAGCGGAGTTTGTGATGAGAGTGTTCAGGGCGTTTGCAAAGTATTCGATGTTCGTCATCGCGACGATATCGCGAGAATAGGGCGTTCGAATATAGTCTTTTGATGTGGTTTCGATGTCGCGTCCGACGATCACGGTTTTACCGGCAAACTCATTGAGCGGAGGGTTAAGCTCCAGCGCCTTTAAAAAGCTGACTGGTTTGTACGTTCCGCGCGGTGAAAACTGCACATACGCCTGATCCGATTTGAGGTAGTCAAAGTCGCCGCGAAGGGCGTCGCGATTGTAGGGTTCACTCTCGTTACGAGCCTTGAGCTCCGGGGAATAGTCGCTGGCGATGAGTGGAAGCATTGTCGGCAGGTCTTGATAGGCAAGCATCATGCGGCGAGTGACATCGTCGCGGGCAAAGATGTTCCGATCGACGGGAACCGGCGCACCGGCAGTTGCGACTTTTTCAAAGGGGGGCGCCAGTTTCAGCGCATCTTTCTCGCCTTTTAAAGGCACGTCGTCGACGGCGACGACGAAGCCCGGTATGGACTCGGCAGTTTTGGCGAGATGGACGAGCTCGTCATAGGAGCCGACGATTTCGGTCGGGCTCACTAAAAAGACGATGTGTTTCGCGCCTGATGTTTTGAGGTTTTCGAGCAGGCGCGCATAGTCGAGCGCATTGGGGACTCGACCGAGAGCTGACACCGTTGCCGGGTCGATCGCGATGGTGGCGATGTGCTCTGAGGCATCTGGACTTGGGCGCATTCGGATTCGCGCATCGAAGAGAAAGGCCTCGATGTAGTCGAAAGGGAACTGCGAAAGGATGGAGGCAATCGCGACCGCAAAGGCGAGTCGCGAAATATGGCGTGATGCTCGTATGAGCCTGACTTTAAGTGGTCGGGAGGTCGAAGCTCCCGCTTGAGTTTCAGGCTTATTTTCCGGCATGGTGCAGCTGTTTAGCGATCAAAGCCAGATACAGGAATACAGCCGCCGCCAGGACGACGTTCGTTTGCAGCGTGTGCGCTTTTTCCCGTTGAGTCTGACTTTGCTTCTGGTTTCTGCTGGCCGGTGCATATGGAAGCAGTGGAAGCGACTGGCGCCGGCGCCTCTGAGCCGTTGAGTTTTTTAATAAACTTCATGTCGCTCTCCACTTCTAGCGCTTCGGTCTGGGCCGTCAGCGTTGAGTCCGTTATAGCGCGATTCAGCATAGCGTTCAATTCCTTTGGCTAAGATGGTTCGAGTCCGCTCGCAAAAAGCGTGATCCGCCTTGTGCTTGTGACCCATTTTTACCTTGTTGACGAACATACAGCCACCACCGCAAAGGTGGCGGGCCCAGCACGTGCCGCAGCCGTGCTTATTGATCAACGGTTCATCGTACTCTTTCAGCCGTTCCGAGTTGATCACGAGATCGCGGCCGACCTCTTCTTCTTTCTGCCCGACAAACCATTGGCAGACTGTGAACCGACCTTCGGTATCGAGTTGCAGATGCGATTTGCCGGCAAGGCAGTGGTTTTCGATTCTGACCTGATCATCAAGTGCGTGGAAAAGATGGTTGAAAACGGCAAGACGTC
>JAEUWE010000491.1 GCA_016791465.1 Pseudobdellovibrionaceae bacterium | reverse complement strand
GTGTTTGTGGCAATTCGTTAGCTTGGACATGACTGGCAAACGATCCTCATTCTTTGAGTCAAAAAACACTCGAAGTTCATGGGTAAGAGGTAACAAACTGCTTTGGCCGTGCAGGTGTGAAACCGTGACTCGAGTTCAGTCGCGGAGTTCGGCCCAGGTGACGCCGTCGCCGCCGGTTTCGGGGCCCGCGGCTTTCCATTTTTTGACGTAGGCCGAGCGCGAGAGGTGCGAGCGAATGGCGCGCTTCAGAGTGTCGGTGCCGTGGCCGTGAACGATGCGCACGCGATCTTCGTGATTGAGGATCGCGGCGTCGAGTTGGGTTTCGAGGTGTGCGATTGCATCTTCGACGGTTTTGCCACGAACGTCGATGCTGCGCTCGGTGTCTTGAAGAGTGACCTGTGTTCCGCTCGATCGGCGGAAGATGCCTTGCGTGGGGTTCGTGAGGCTTTGCGCGGGTTTGAGTTGGCTCCAGTGTAAGAAGAGGCGCATGGAGTTTGCGACAATCGGGATCTCGCCCTTGTTGTTGGCTTTGCCTTGGATGAGTCCTTCGGCGCCGATGCTCGGAACAAAGATCTTTGATCCGGCTGGGTATATGCGCTCGAAGTCTTCGAGTGTCTCGATTTTTTTGCGCGCGGTGACTGTGCCAGCGGGTGGAGCTTTGACGATCTCGGGGAGCTTGGTTTTCACGTCTTGCAGGCGCTCGTGCTTCTTAAAGATCGAGTCGACCTGTGTGAAGTCGAGCATCTCGTCGATCTTGCGCTCGGTTTTCTTGATCGTGCGGTCCATCCACTGATCGCGTTCGCGCCGGAAGTTTGAAATCAGCTCGCTATACTTCTTTTTCGCGACCTTGGCCTCATCCAGTTGATCGAAGAGATCGCGCCGGAGAGTTTGCAGTTCCTCTTTCATCGCTTCGAGATCGCGCAGGTGCTCGTGTCGCGCTTTGGCTTCGGGCGTGAGGTAGTCGAGGGCGCGTTCGATAACCTTGGGGTCGACGCCGACGCGTCTTGCTGTCTGTAGCGCCAAGCTTTGGCCAGGGATACCGAGGAAGAACTGATAGGTCGGGAGTCCGCTCTGTTGGTTGTACTCAAGGCTTCCGTTGACGACGCCGGACTCAGGAGTCCATCCGGTTTTCAAAGGGCCTAAGTGAGATGTGATGACGCCGAAGACGCCGTTTTGTGCGTAGCGCTCGATAAAGCTTCGCGCAAGGGCTGAGCCTTCCTCGGGATCTGTCGATCCGCAGATCTCGTCAATCAAGAGAAGGTGCTCGGCACCTTTGTATGAAACGGCGTCACTTAGAATTTTAATGTGCGCTGCAAATGTCGAGAGTGCGGCGTCAACACTCTGCTCGTCGCCAACGGCGATGTGAAGTCCCTTAAAGAACGGAAGGGTTGAGCCCTCATCGGCGCAGATTGGAAGTCCGCAGCGAGACATCTGGGCGGCAAGGCCGACACTTTTGAGGAGCACAGTTTTGCCGCCGGCGTTGGGTCCAGAGAGCATGAGAATGCGATGATTGTCGGTCGCGCGATTGCGTCCGAGTTTCACCGTGTTGGGAATAACATTTGCGCCTTTTAAAACTAAAATGGGATGGCGGACATCGCGCAGATCAATGGAGTCAGTTGAGAACTGCACGGGGTGCGCTTCAAGAATTTCAGCAAGTTTGGCTTTGGCAAATGTGACATCGGCTTCAAGCAAAGCATCGAACGAGCTTTGAAAATCAAGAACGTGGTTTTTGAGGTAGCGCGAGAGCGCTGTGAGGAGCCGCTCGATCTCCTCTTCAATTTCAACGTCGATTTGTCGCAGGCGATTGTTGAGTGGGACGACGTCATCGGGCTCCATGAACACGGTCTGCTTTGATTGGCTGGAGCCATGAATAATGCCTGGAAAAAAATGTTGCATGCCGGATTTGACCGGTATCACCCAGCGGCCTTCGCGGGTGGTGACGAAGCGTTCCTGCACCACCGGATCCATGTCGTGAGCTTTGACGAGGCGATCGAGTGTTGAGTGCAGTACCTTGGTTTGCGATGCGCGTTCGCGGTGAAGGTTGTGAAGCGCTTCGCTGGCGTCAGTGCGAATTTCTCCACTCGGTGTCATCAATTGATCAATAGCAGAGAGGGCCGGGCCAGAGTCCATCACCCGATCAAGTAGAGCGAGCATCCAGGGGCCGCGATGGGCTCGGTCGATCTGTTCCAGAACTTCGCGTAGCGCGAGCGCTTCAATACAGAAGCGACGGACGTCGCGAAGCTCAAGCGTCTGAAGAACGGCATCGCGTTTCAGGCGCGAATGCCATGTCGAGAAGAGATCGAGACTTTCAGCAAAGGGGCGCTGTCCCATGAGTAGAACTTCGCGGGCTTGCTCGATCTGGGTAAATGAGGCCTTGGCCTCGTCGGGAGTTCCGAGAGCGCTGAGCGCGCGCAGACGTGAGCGGCCGAGCTCGCTTGTGGCAAGCGCTTCGAGTCGGTTGAGAATTTCGCGCCAGTCGATGGAATCGCCGAATCTTTCAGTGCTCATGATTTGGGCGACTGTAGCACGTCTCGGCGGTTCGCCAAAATAAGAAAGATGAGCGTCAAGATAAGCGCAAACCATGCTGAATAACCCGCGATTCGGGAATACGGTGCGATCTCGGGATTGGATTGAAATGAGAGTTGATAAAATCCGTACCATTCCTTGTCGATCGGCGATTGTTCGAGAAGTTTGCCGTCGGCCTGGATGACCGTGGTGATTCCGGTATTGGTTGAACGGATGAGCGGTCTGCGATTTTCAACAGCCCGAGCGGCGGTCATGATCATGTGTTGGTAGGGTTCAAATGTGCGACCGAACCAAGAGTCATTGGTCACATTCGACAAAATTTCGGCACCATTGCGGGCAGTTTTCGCGGCGAACTCGGGGTAGAGGCTCTCAAGGCAAACTTGTGGCCCGAGTTTAAACTCCGGAAGCGCCATGACCGATGGGCCTGGGCCCTGGCCAAAACTGCCGAGCCCAGGAAAGAGCCACTTCATGTAGGGGATGACGTCAGAAAATGGAAACTTTTCGCCAAATGGAATGAGGATCGACTTGCGATAGGGGGGAGCGAGCGGTGTTCCGTCGGGGCCGACCGCAAAGAAGCCGTTAAAAGTTTGCTTGCGCTCTGGCGCGTAGGAGTACGCGCCGGTGAGAATGCTGCGTTTTTGAACCTGAACGAAGTTTCGCAAAACGACGGAGTTGTATTGGCCATCAAACATGCTGTCCAAAAAATCAGCAAATGCGGTTTCGGGCCAGATGGCAAATGTGGCCTCGGGATGCTCAGTGAAGGCTTGGGCAGTGAGTTCGATGTACTTTTGAACGATGGGCTGTGCGAAATCCTTATTTTTCTCGGCGATGAGTTTCTCGAAATTTCCGATATTGCCCTGAACGGCGACGAAATTCACGGTTCGGTCGCCGCCCTTCCACTTCGTGTCGCGCCCAAGGCCGGCGACATTGACCACCAAGAATAGCGCAATGGCACCAGCGACCCAAGGGAGTGATGGGCGAAGGCTCTTCGCTTCGCGAGCCTTGATCCATCCGATTGCGATCAGGGCATTGGCGAGCAGAGTGACGAGATTCAGGCCTTCGAAGCCGATCAGATCGGCGGCCTGTGCGCCTGGAAGACCTGCCCAGAGCCAGGTGTATCCCAGATGCCAAGGAAAAATAGACGGCCAGAGCGCATCGACATTGATGACATTGGAGATCGTCGCAAAAACGGAAGTGGCAAGTGCGATGAAGAGCCAAGGCCGCTCAAGAGCATTTACCCGACCGCGTTTTTTAAACGCGAAAACAAGGGCTGTCGCCACGGCGCCCGATAGCGGAATGTAGAGATGCGCGAGAGCCGCAAATGCAAGCAGGACAAGGGCTCCAGCCCAAATTGGGAAGTGGCCGAATTCAACAGCCGTGTAGGCAATCCAGTGAAAGCCGATGAGATTCAAAATAAATTGCGTGAGCCAGCCATAGAAGAAAACGGTTTTGATGGATTGGCGATAAGAAGTCGGATCGGCCGATCGCGCAGTTTCAAACCAGACCACGAGCAGGGGAGCGAAGCAAAAAAGAATCGCCCACGGAGGAAATGGAATATAGCTTGTGCCGGTAAACAAGCCTGCTAATATCGGGAGAAGAATTGGACGAGCTTTCACGATGCCAGTGTATCAAGGATGAACATCGTGGGGATAGAGTGGGAGCGTCATGAATCTTACAATTGAAGAAAAAAAATCTCCGGTCACTGGCGGCACAGGAGCGGGCTTAAGGTCGAGTTCGGTACAGCCGACGGTGGTATCACCGGCACCCGTTTCGCAATCGGTGATGACGCGCACGCGTTGTCCGCATTGTATGAAGCTTTTTGCAGTTGAGACATCAGCACTTGAGATGTTGACGGCGGCTGGAGTACGAAGGGCCGAGTTTAAATGTACCGGCGAGACCTGTCAGGGTGTGTTTGCAATTGCGCTACCGCTTGATCCTGAGTTGGAGCGTTTGGCCATGGTGCCATCGATTCCGCTTCGCGAGTCGACACCAATTCCTGAACCAGTGACAGAACCGCTGCCGACCGAGATGTCGCAATCCGCAGCCATCGCGGCGCCTTTGAAAAAGACCGTCGAAGAGCGCGAGTGCGCTCGTTGTGGTGCCACTAATCCAGTTGCGAGTCTTGACTGCGTCCGATGTGGAATTGTTTTTGAGCGCTCGGTGACGGGAAGCGCCGGCCGGGGAGGGCTCGATTTGGAGTTTCGCGTCGAAGAGGAGCTGGCTCTTGGCGGCAGTCGCGAGCTCGCGCAGCTCTGGGATCTTGTGATTGAAGATTACGAAGATCGTATTCGACACGAACGTTTTTTAAACGCTTGCCGAGACTCCGAGGCTCTTTCGTATGCGGCGAAAAAGTATTCGCAGATTTTGGTTGCTGCTCCACAAGATGAGATCGCTCGCTTCATGCGCAACAAGATTGTCGCCTTGATTTCAATTAAGGCTGAGCGGTCGCGTATTCCGTTTCAATTGGGTTTTCGAATTCCGAAGTTCAACACGCTGATCCTGCTGCTCGGCAGTATTCTGTTTGTGGCTGGGATTCTCATGCCGCAAGTGAAGAACATGATGGAGATCGGCCTGTCGTCAATTCTCCTCGCGCTCGGCATCAGCTTTGCGTTGCGCGAGCGCACTTAATAGCGTGAGCGCACTTAATAGCGCGAGGTGACTGTTGTCTTCTGCACATCGACTTTCCGTCGCAGCGTTCTTCTTTTTATGTGCGTTCATTCCGCGATTGGTACTTGCGAGCTGCGCGGGAGTTGAAGGCTGTAATCCTTGCTATGATTCGCTGCTTGGGACTGAGAAGGAAGATGTCGCGTGCGTGTCCGACTCGGACTGCGTTGCCATTCCTCATCGCTGTGGAGGCTTCTACGCTCTTAATCGAGCTCGCGCGATGAAGTTTCGGGATGAGAAATTGAAACCCGATCAAACAAAGGTTTCGCCAGTTCTCATTTGCCGGCTTTCGGCCGGCTGGGGTGTTAAAGTTTGCCAGCCCAGGAAATAGATTGGGCTGTCGACTGTCTGCTATCGAACGACGGTCATCGGCTAAGCTGCGATCTGTGTTTTGAGATCGTTCATTGCGGAATCAAGCTCCGCGGCGACTGCGATCATGTCTTTGGCAGAGTTCGCCGTTTCGTTGGCCGAATGGGCGTTCTGCTCGGTGACGACACTGATCTCGCGAATGGCTTTTGAAACTTCATGGATGCCATTGGCTTGTTCTTTGGCGGCGCGCGAGATCTCTGAAACGTTCTGCTTCATGTGTGCGACTGAGCGAACGACGAGTTCCAGTGTTTCCCGGCATTGCTCGGCCTGCTCCGTGCCGACGCGCACCTGCGAATTGATTTGACTGGCGGCCTCATTGGACTGCTTTGAAATTGTTTGAACGATTTCACGCACGCGGACAGTTGAGCGTTCGAGAAGTTCAGAAATCTCTTTTGCAGCTTTTCCGCTGACCGTTGCAAGACTGCCAATCTCCTCCGCCACGACAGAGAATCCCTTACCCGCTTCGCCAGCGCGAGCGGCTTCGACTGAGGCGTTGAAAGATAACAACTTTGTTTGGAACACGATTTCGTTGATCACACGAGTCTTGTCATTGATCTCGCTGATCGCACGAGTGATCTCTTCAAAGCGTTGATTGTTCTCTTCAACAGTTTTGACCATCATTTGATTTGTATCGCGAATGCCAAGCACAAGATCGCGCATTTGCTCAGCGGCGACACGTCCGTTCTCTGCCTTTTCTGCGCAATCCGCGGCTGTTGTTTCGGTTTCACTTGAAGCTTCGGCAGTTCGCTGAACAGTCGTTGAGAGCTGCTCCATAACGCTTGCACTCTCGGTGAGGCCTGCGGCCTGCTCACTTGCTCGGGAAGAGAGATCTTCGCCCAATGCCCCAAGTCCATTTGATGAGACACGGACATTTTCGACATTAACTTCCAGTTTTTTGCGACAGCGCCAAGCAAGCTGTTGATCTGTTTTGACAGAAGGTAGGCCAGTATAGAGCCAAAAATAAGTGCGATGACGAGGAGTACGGCTGTGGCATCGCGAGCAAAGGCCAGGGCCTGATTCATACTCGCGTTGTCGGCAGCGGCCTGTTTATCGATTGCAGCTCGCCAGTTGTGAATCATCTCTAGCATTTTACTTGAGTGACCATCGATGACGTCATCGTGCTCAGCGAAGCGATCATTTCGTTTGCTGCGGATGTCGCTGAACATGAGTTGACCTTGCTTGGTGTATGTTTCTTCGGCCTTTAGGAAGTCTTGCCATTCAGCCTCGGAAATGCCGACGTCCTTTGCGGTCACACTTCTAATTTCGGTGGCGAGGCTGTTGACGGCTGACGTGATCTCGTCGGCTATTGCTGCGCTGTCTTTATCGACGATGGCATCCATGTAGCCAAGTGTCGCATCGAGGATAAGACGTTCAAGTTTGGCCTGAAGGTCTTTCTTTTTTGCGCTGTCCATGAATACATTTAGGGATTCTTGACTTCGCTGATTCAGGTAGAGACTAAGACCCGAAGAGAGAAGCACAAAGAACATCATGATCGCAAAGCCAATGGTCGCTCTTTTGCCAATCGTCAAGTTACTCTCCTATGTTTGGATCTCTTGAGGGAACGCGCGATGCCGCTCCTGCCCCGGCTCCACGTTCGCGCGCCGTCGGACCGCCAATGGCATTGATCAAGTCTCGTCCAAATGTCCCGATTTCCTCAGCTGGATCGCGGTCAGAGCTGGTTGAAAGCGCTGACGGCGAAATTTCTTTTGCGGCACTTCCGCTGGTGAAGGCCCGCGTGCGTTCGGTGTTCGCTGTCGTGACACCGTTTGCAGAGACGCCTTTGTCGAGATTGGTCAGTGCTTTATAGGAATTGAGAAGTTTAGCGCTTCCAGTTTTTGAAAGTAGAGTTGGGTATTCGTCACCGGTTCGGAGAATGTACTTTTTGACATCTCCAGTTGAAAACTCGGGACGAAGCGCCATCACAAGAACGGCAACGCCAGTCACAAACGCTGTGGCCTGCGATGTTCCGGTCATCTTCCCAAAGGTGTTGCCAGGAAGAGTGGAGTTGATCATGTCGCCGGGGGCGGCAAGATCGACTGTGCGCACACCATAGTTTGACGATGGTAAAACTTTAGTTTCTTTTTCATTCACGGCTGTGACGGAAATGATGTTGGAAAGGCCGTAGTCGGCCGGGTAGTACTGTTTTCCCGGCTCGTCGGTGTTCGAACGTTCGTTGCCGGCGGCTGCGATAAAGAGGATTCCTTTTTTCTCGGCCTCTTTGACGGCGGCTTGCTCTTCTGCGGAATACTCGGTGCCTCCACCAGAGTAGTTGATGATTCGCGCGCCCATTTTGATCGCGTAGTGGATTGACTGGATTGTGTTCTTTAGATTGTTGGCACCTGGAGATTTAGGATCATAATACTTGAGGGTCATGATCGAAACCTTTGGCGCAACACCTGAAACAGCGCAGTCGGCTTTCGAGCGTGCACCAACGATACCGGCGATGTGGGTACCGTGACCGTGGTTGTCGGTGAGGTCATTGCTATTGGCGACAAAGTTCCAGCCATGGACGTCGTCGACGTAGCCGTTGCTGTCATCGTCAACACCATTGGTTGATTTGTCGCGTCCCTTTGAGTCAAGTCCGACTTCCCCTTTGTTGACCCAGAGATTATCTTGGAGGCATTTGTGACGAATGTCGGTGCCCGTGTCGATCACAGCGACGACGATATCTTTTGAACCCTGACTCACTTCCCAAGCTTTATGCGAGTTGGTTCGAACGAGCCCCCACTTTTCGCCAATAAAGGGATCGTATAAAAGAACGTTCTGCTCTTTGCCGTCTTTGACCTTCTTTGAAACCGCGGTGGCCTCGTTGAGGATGACGTCTCGGTCTTTTTGAGGTCGAAGCGTCGTTCCTGTCTGTGGAACAGATGCCGGTTCTTTGCGAAGCGCAGTACCGAGAACGCCCCAAACAGTGAAGGATCCAAAGATGCAAAGAACGGCCAGTGCGAAGCGAAGTATTGGCTTTTTCGACATACTGTCGTTTCGGCATGTTCTCAGAGAAATCTGACGGTGTTCTCAACATGAGACATGCTGAGGCTTGTCATGTCCTCGAACGAAACTGTGCAGGACTAAAGACTAAGCAAGTTCTCTGGAAAATTGAACGGAGCCGACGCATTGAGGCGGCTGTAGCCGATGTAGTTTCGCATGACTAACTTTATATAGAGTCGAGTTTCATCGTACGGAATCTCCTCGATAAACTCGATGGGATCATTGCGAAGTCTTGTTTTTAGCCAGCCTTGAAGGGCCCTGTCGTTCGCGTTGTAGGCCGCAACATAAAGGATGAAACGTGAATTATACCGTTCGCCAAGCTGAGCAAGAAAGGCTGAGCCGAGAGCGATGTTGGTCACGGGATGAAAGAGGTCCTGTGGACTTTCAATCTTTGTGGCCGCACGAGCTCCGGCCTTCTCTGCCATCTCGGGGATGAGTTGCATGAGACCGAAGGCGTCCGCCGAGCTTCGCGCGAAGGGATTGAACTGCGATTCCTGGCGCATGATCGAGTAGGTTAAGGCAGGGCTGATGCCCTGTCGTTTTGCTTCTCGTTGAACGATGTCTGCAAACGGTTGCGGGAACATGAGATCCGGGCGGCGATTGAGCAGCTGATTGCGAGGCCCCGGCTCCATCTCTTCTAACTTAGCAGTGACTTGAGCGTGGAGGCCAAGTTTGGCGAAGAGATCGAGCGTGGCTTCACGGTCGTCGAGATCGGAGTTGAGCTTCCAAAGTTTTTCATTTGGAATTGAATTCAAAAAACGACGTCCAGCATCGACTTCATTGAGTATTGAAAACCAATCGACTGCAACGGTGAGGTCGGCAAGACCTGTCCGTTGACGGGTTGAGGATGGCTTAACAGTCAGCGGCGCAAACGGTTGGCGGAGTTCGCGCTGTGCGAGCATTCCATAAATTCCAAATTGATTCTCAATCGCCAATGCTTCAAAGGTTCTCGTTGCAGATTGAGAGTCACCAGCGTCACGTTGCAGGCGGCCAATCCAATATTGATTTCGAGCGCGTGCGGAACTGCTGTCTTCATATTCTATGGCCTGCTCGAGACTCGAAATTGCGGCTGCGAACCTTTTTAGTCGCCGCTGATTCCATCCTTTAAACCAAAGAATTTTTGCTTTTGTCGCACGGTCCGGTAGAGACGAAATTTCAATCGTTTCGAGTATGCGCTCCATTTCTTCAAGATCGCCAGACTCCTCAGCCATTCGGGCTCGAATGAGACGCGATTCGTGAGTGGAGATCACTTTCCCAGCGAGAGCCTCCGCCTTTCTTAAAATGACTTGGGCTTCATCTCTCCGATGATCGGTCCAAATCGCTCGTGCCAGTTGAACCTGAGCATCGAAGTAGGTGCGAACGAGTACGGGGTCCTTCTTTCGCGTCCGGAGCATTTCTTGTTTTGAGAACTTTGCCCACGTTTGTGAGGCCGCGATATGCTCGGCCGTTCTCAGTTGCAGCTTGAAGCTTTGACGAATTCCATCGAGTGCTTTGAGCTTGTCGATTGAGCTGTGTGATTGACTTCGTGCGACCAAGCCATAGTAGTGGCGTGCTTTATCGAACTCCCGGACATTCTTAAAATCATTGGCCACGTTGAGCCAATCTGCTGCGACGGGATCGGGGCGAAGGCGCGGCGCAACAGTGTATAAACGAGTCTGAAGGGTCTGCTTCAAAGAGTCGCTCGAGTCTCCGGCTTGCTCAGCTCGAGCCAGTGCTGCTTGCAGGCGATTCAAGCGTTGCGCATCGGAGCGTTCGAAAAATGAAAGCGAGTAAAGTGCTTCGGCCGCGATTTGATTGTTCTTCGTTCGAGCTCCAATGTCGAGCCGCGCTCGAGCGATTTCTTCTTCAAGCCATTTTGGAAAAGTCGAGACCTCAAAATCGGCGTTGCTGCAGGTCTGCATTTGTCGCAGTTGCAGCAGACGATGGATGGGAGCGGGAAGCTGCGAGCCGACGTTCAGTGCGGTCGAAAAATCAGAGCAGGCCGCCGCTATTTCGCTTCGATCGAGGTGTCGTCGCGCTTTGCGATAGAGCAGCGCCGTTCTCATGGCCGGATCGAGATCTTTTTTTGCGAGCTCGGCACCGAGTTTTTCTGTCTCCATCGCGTCTGGTAGCGATGCCGGTGCACGAAGGCCGACGGTATCCAGGCCCGGCATCGTGGCGCAGCTTGGATTGAGAAAAAAGAGCGCCGAGATCACGAATAGTACTGTTCTTACGCTTATTCTTGTCATCGAGGCTCTAGTCTACGACAAGAGAGGGAGTGAAACCTCGAAAAATTATCCATATCGACATGGACTGCTTTTATGCCGCAGTGGAGCTCAAGTTTCGCCCTGATCTCAAGGGGCGTCCGTTGGCTGTGGGCGGTTCGGCAGAAGGCCGCGGTGTGCTAACAACAGCCAATTACGAGGCGCGGCGATTTGGCGTTAAATCGGCGATGACAGCGCGGCAGGCGCTGCGCCTATGTCCGGATCTGATTCTTGTGCCGGTGGATTTTTCGAAGTACCGAACAGAGAGTCGTAAGGTCCGAGAAATTTTCGAACGCTACACGACGAAGATCGAGCCGCTGAGTCTCGACGAGGCCTATCTCGACGTTACCGATTCGGCGATTGAGGCAGGGAGTGCGACGAGAATTGCCGAACGGATTCGCCGCGAAATTCGAGAAGAGCTTGAGCTCTCGGCAAGTGCCGGTGTTGCGCCCAATAAATTTCTCGCTAAGGTCGCAAGTGACATGAATAAACCTGACGGACTCACGGTCGTGCGGCCGGAGCAGGTGGCAGAGTTTGTGCGAACCTTGCCGGTCACGAGAATCTGGGGCGTTGGCCGCGTGACCGCTGAGCGTATGCATCGAATGGGAATCAAGACCTGTGCCGATTTACAAGGATACTCGG
Organism: Pseudobdellovibrionaceae bacterium; assembly: GCA_016791465.1. Taxonomy (GTDB): domain Bacteria; phylum Bdellovibrionota; class Bdellovibrionia; order Bdellovibrionales; family JAMPXM01. The sequence goes on along the minus strand of JAEUWE010000491.1, from coordinate 5,382 downwards.
TTACACAGCTGATCGAAAAATTCGGTCAGTTCGGGACGAGCCTCTACGACTATGCCCGCGGCATCGACAATCGAGAGGTGGTGACAGAGCGTGAGCGAAAGTCCCTCTCCGTCGAAGAGACTTTTCGCGTCGACAAGAGATCACCAGATGAGCTCCGTCGCGAGATGAAGGCCGTCTACCGCGACTTTGCCGAGCGCTTTCAGCGCTTTATTGAGAGATCGACCGACGAAGAGTCTCTGGCCCGGTCGCTCGTTGTAAAACTCAAATTCTCGGATTTTAAACAAAAGGTGCGAGAGCGCCGATGGGAGAGGGCTGAATGCCCCAGTGAGGCGGACTTTATCTCGCTTCTCGATGAGGCTCTGCAGGGTGAGACGCGCGCGGTGCGGCTCCTTGGCATCGGCGTTCGCTTTCATGACGGTGGTCCTGGCCGCGACCGCGGACCGCAACTTCGTTTGGGTTAGGGGCAGGTTCGACACGTCACAGCTTCCGGCGCCGGAAGCTGTGGTGCGTTGCATGCCTTGAACGGCAGCGCCGCTCGAACTCAGCCTTCGATCTCGAACTCAGGCTTATCGTTTTTAATCACAACGTGAACCGTGCCGCCTTTTTCGAGTTTTCCAAAAAGGAGCTCGTCGACGAGCGGCTTTTTAATATGCTCGTCGATCGTGCGCGCCATGGGACGAGCGCCCATGAGCGGATCGTAACCTTTCTTCAGTAGCCAGCGTTCGGCTTCTGGCGAAACGACCAATTCGACTTTCTTCTTCAAGAGCTGCTTTGCAAGGTCACCAATAAACTTTTGAACGACCTTGAGGACGACGTCCTCTGGCAAGCTCTGGAACTGCACAACCGCGTCGAGTCGATTGATGAACTCTGGCGTGAAGGCTTTTTTGATCGCCTCACTCTGCTTGTCGGTCGCTGACCCGGCAACTGTACTGCCGATTCCGATCGAGCTTCGTTGCGCGTCGGCGGCACCGGCATTTGTCGTGAGGATCACGATCGTGTTTCTAAAGTCAGCGATCTTGCCGTGCGAATCGGTGAGCTGGCCGTTGTCCATCACCTGCAGCAAAATGTTGGTCAGATCCGGATGAGCCTTCTCGACTTCGTCCATCAGGACGACCGAATACGGGTTGCGAGTGACGGCTTCGGTGAGAAGACCGCCTTCTTCAAAACCGACGTATCCCGGAGGGGCGCCAACCAATCGCGAGACCGTGTGCTTTTCCATGTACTCGGACATATCAAAGCGCAGGAATTGGTTACCGAGGACTTTCGCCAGTTGTTTTGAGACTTCAGTTTTCCCGACGCCCGTTGGTCCTGCAAAGAGGTAGCAGCCAATCGGTTTGTTTTCTCGGCCAAGGCCAGAGCGGGCAAGTTTAATTGAAGTCGCAAGTCGTTTGATGGCCTCATCCTGGCCGAAGACGGCCGAGCGCAGATCAGCCTCGAGATCTCTCAGCTGTGCGCGGTCGGCAACAGTCACAGAGTTCACGGGCACCTGCGCGATGGAGGCGACGATTTTTTCAACATCAGAAACGCGAATGGTTTTCTTCTTGTCGTCACCTGCCTTAATTCGTGCGCGAGCACCGGCTTCATCAATGACGTCGATCGCCTTATCGGGAAGCTGCCGGCCGGGAATAAAGCGCGCTGAAAGCTCGACGGCGGCTTTAATCGCGCCCTCTGTGAAGTGCACATTGTGATGCTCTTCATATCGCTCGCGAAGCCCGTTTAAGATCTCGATCGCTTCTTCGACCGAAGGCTCTTTCACGTCGATTTTTTGAAAACGTCTTGAAAGAGCGCGGTCTTTTTCAAAGTGCTGGCGGAACTCTTTGTAAGTGGTCGAACCGATACAGCTGAGCGTACCGTTCGCAAGGCCGGGCTTTAAGAGGTTCGATGCATCCATCGATCCGCTGGATGTGGCACCAGCGCCAACCAGGGTGTGGATCTCGTCAATGAACAAGACGCCGTTTGGCTCCTTCTCAAGAGCTTTCACCACCGCTTTTAGGCGCTCCTCAAAATCACCGCGAAACTTAGTTCCAGCAAGTAGAGCTCCCATGTCGAGCGAGTAAATGACGGCATCTTTTAGAACAGACGGTACGCGCCCCTCATTGATTCGAAGAGCGAGGCCATCGGCAATGGCGGTTTTTCCAACGCCAGGTTCGCCAATCAAAAGCGGGTTATTCTTTGTCCGTCTTGCCAGCACTTGCACCACGCGCTCGATCACGTCTTCGCGCCCCACGAGCGGATCGATTTTTCCTTGGCGCGCTCGATCGTTCAGATTCACGCAAAAAGCGGCAAGTGGGTTCTGTTTCGCCTGCTTGGATGGGTCTTTCGGCAGTCCATCGATATCGTTTTCAGATTCGGACTCTTTGGAGTTCTTCGCTGTTTGATTTGAGCTCTCAGAACTTCGCGCGTCTTTGCCGCCCGGAAGGCTTGGCGGAAGTTCGCTTTCATGCGGCTTGGCGACGCCGTGGGCGATGAAGTTGATGACATCAAACTGAGTTACGCCCTGCTTCTCTAGGAAATGCACGGCGTGAGACTCGGTTTCGTTAAACAAAGCGACGAGAACGTTGCCCGGCAAGACCTGATCGCGTCCGGCGCTTTGTACTTGAATGACGGCGCGTTGAAGAAGGCGATGGCAAGCCAGGGTAAACTCGGGCTTCCACGTCGCAGGCAGACCGCTCATGTCGTCAATTGCGGAGCCTTGTGCGCGAAGCATGCGAACGCGAGGCGCGTGGCGTTCAAGAAAAACAACGAGCTCTGTTTTTAGACGTTCAAGGTCGCAGCCGACGGATTGCAGAATCTCGGCAACCTCTGCATCCTGAGCAAAAGCCAGCAGGATATGCTCGAGGCTCACGAACTCGTGCCGCGAATCGCGAGCGATTCGAACTGATGTATTTAAGAGCTGCTCTAACCGTGAGCTGAGCATGGGTTCCTCCCTGGAACGTGGGGACTATTCTGCTTTCTCCATTGTGCACTTGAGCGGAAAGCGATGACTTTTTGCGAACGTGTTGACGATGTGGACCTTGGTTTCTGCGACTTCATGCGAGAAGATGCCGCAAATTCCAGCGCCCTTCTGGTGGACCTCAAGCATGATCTTCGTCGCTTCATCGGCAGGCTTTTGGAAGAACCGCTGCAGAATAAGAATCACAAAATCCATTGGAGTGAAATCGTCGTTCACAAGGAGAACGCGATACAGGGATGGTGTTCGCGTCTGTTGCTTTTCTTCGGGAGCAATTCCGGAAGCACGAGCGGGGGCGTCGATGACGAGATCTTCGCCATTTTGCTCGCTCGACTGTGCCAACGGCCTTATCAGCATTGCCGCCTCCGTCTTTTTATTCTAACTCGAATGACCGCAACGACGCAAAGTGAGTCAGGTCTAGGCGTGACGTCTCGCAGTCATTTGTAAGAGTGTCTCGCCCTGAGTCGAGGCCTGCCGGTGACGCTGCGGTCGGTGACACTCTTGGGCGCAAAGTCGGCACTGGCCCTGACTAAAAGCTGATCGAGCGTAGGAAAATCTGGACTATTCAAACACTTGGCACCTGTTCACCTTTTATACAGGCGGTGACGAGAAGGGTGATGTCGGTCAGTCGTCTCAGTTCCAGTCGGTTTTCGACTGAGAGTGAGACACGGCTTTGATCACTTCTGAGACGGGCTGTCTGTGACGTTCAGCATCGTGCTTCAAGATGAAACAAAAGTTTGGCACGGCCGTTGGATAGTTACCTTGATGTACGACGTTAAAGTGAAAACGACAGAAGCATAAAGGAAACTTAGAGTCGCACCAAAGCTTTGTTTAAGAACAGGTTTAGTTGCGATGAAGAGCGCCCGATAAGTGACTGTCTGAAAACGTAACGAAGATAGATACGAAAACATTTTTGAGTCTGAATGACTCAAGTCCTTGAAGGGGGAAAAATGAAAGCAGTACGTACTTTAAAAAACCAGGCGGGTTTCTCGCTTGTTGAGTTGATGATCGTTGTTGCGATCATCGGTATCTTGGCAACAGTTGCAATTCCAAACTTCACACGCTTCCAAGCGAAAGCGCGTCAGTCGAACGGTAAAGCTTTGCTTTCGGGCTACTATACGTCGCAGAAAGCGGCGTACGCAGAGTACTCCTACTATCCAGGCAACTTCGCGGGTGCCGGATTTAAGCCAGAAGCAAACGTACCTTATCGTGTAGTTGCAGCAGACAACAGTGCTGTAGTGGACGGCGGTGCGGCTACAGGTAACATCAGTGACTTGGCAGCATGTAACCATACGGCCGCCACGGCGGCGAACTGCGGTTATCCTGCGGCTTTGACGGAAAATGCTTCGTATGCTGAAGCAGCTGGTACGCTGCCGGCACCGGCAGCTGCTGCGTTAGGTGCGCCTGGAGCAGTTGGTACATTCTTGGCGACAGCGGGTGGACGTATTGGTGGTACCGCGATCGATCGTTGGACTATCGACCAGAACAAAACTTTGACAAACACCGTGAACGGTTTGCCGTAATCACGCTATCATAGAGTTTAGTTTCTTTAGGCCCGGGCTAGTCCCGGGCTTTGCTTTTTCTTTTCCTAAGAGCGACCATTCTAACATGGGTAAATGGCTTCCGGCTCTTATTCTGTTTCTTGGTGCGACACTCACTGTGATCTTTCGCCAGCCGATGCGGACCGAGGATAGAATCAATCTTAATCTCATTCCACCCCCGCAAGGGATTCAGCGTTTCACTTTTGGCTATGATGAGGTCATGGCGGACACTCTTTGGCTTCGGGTGATTCAGGACTTCCATGTTTGTGAAAATGCGAAGGATGGCATTGCTCGCATGGCGGATCGTGTGAACGACGAGTCGATATGTCGCCTAGGATGGGTTTATAAGATGGTAGACTCGATCACGGACCTCGCTCCTCGCTGGAAGCTTCCGCACTCGAGGGGAGCGATGCTGCTCTCGATCGTCGTTGATGACCGAGCTGGGGCCACTCGCATTTTTCAGAAGGGCCTACAGCGGTTTCCATTTGATTATCAGTTGAATTATGGGGCGGCTTACCACTACCTCTGGGAAGAAAAACAGCCCGAAAAAGCGGCGCCCCTTCTGATACGAGCGGCGCAAGCCGGCGGCCCACCATGGATGTATGCCCTCGCTGGCAAACTCTATTCTGAAGAGGGCAAGCTCGATCTTGCCATTGAGGTTATGGAGCAGGGGCTCAAGGATCGCAAAAATGAAAAATCGGCGGATCGGATTGAAAAACGCCTGGCTGAGCTCAAAGCTCGTCGCGAAGCGCTGAAGAAACCTTGACGCCAGAAAATTACGCTTCATATTGGCCGCATGGCCGCAAACACCCCCAGAGACTATTATGAAATCCTCGGCGTCAGCCGTGACGCTGATGCCGATACGATCAAAAAAGCTTACCGCAAGCTCGC
>JAEUWE010000410.1 GCA_016791465.1 Pseudobdellovibrionaceae bacterium | reverse complement strand
ATTCGATCCTTCAGAAACAATCAAGCTGCCGCAGGCGAGCAGTGTTGATGGCGATAAGAAGGGCGATCAATCGTCGGTCGCGGTGCTCAATATCGAAAACGGTCGCTACATCCTCGATGGCAAAGCGATTGAGCGTTCGATGATTGCTTCGGCGCTGAAGCTCCGAAAAGCAAATGCCGGAGGAGAGATCCGTTTGGTTATTCAGGCTGATGAGAGCACCGATTTTGATCTGATGAGCCCTTTGTTCTTGAGCACGGCCGAAGCTGGAGTCTCAAAACTCGAGTTTGCTGTTCAAGAGGTTGAGAGGACAAAGTGAAACACCTTGTTGCCCGTTCGATTTTTCAGACTCTCGTGGCTCTTTCTGCGGTGAGCGGTAGTGCTGCGTACGCTTCTGGCTTTTCGAAACCGACAAACGAGAAGATGGATATCGAGACCCACTCGTTTTTGATCGACAAGCTGGATGCAGTAATTAAAGCAACGCCAAAGGGTGATGCGACTCGCGTTCCAGCACTTTTGCGTCTTGCGGATCTGTACTCAGAGCGTGCGCGTCTTTCGTTGATGAAAGAGATCGAAGGCGGCTGCACGGTTTGTAAAGCGGGTGAAACGGATCGAGCAAAGGCGATTGCCGCCTACGAAGTGGCTTTGGATGAGAGCAAGGGGCAGGTTCGTCAAGAAACGGAATCGCGAATTTTGTTTCAGCTCGCCTACCTCTACGAAATTCATGGAAAAGACGGAAAAGCCGAAGAGCTCTATAAGCGAGTTCTTAAGATTGGCTCTGCGCGATTCTCCCAGCAGATTTTAGGTCAGTCCGAAACGGGTTTAGGTGAGATTGCGTTCAAAAATAAGAATTTTAAAGAAGCGCGTGTTCAGTTTGAACGCGCATTGAAACGTAAAGAGACTCCTCGTCAAGGCTGGGTGAACTACCGCATTGCGTGGTGTGATCTGAATCTTGGACAGGCCGAAGCAGGCAAACGCCGCTTGGTAAAAGTCTTAAAGACGCCTGCTTTACTCACAACGGATTCGACCAATGGCGCACAGATCGATTCATCGTTCCAAGAGGATGTGGCTCGCGATCTGACGGTGTTCTATGTTCGAACAGGGTTTAATGACCGCGATGTTGAGACGCTGATTCAACTGACGCCTGAGAATTCGCGGAAGTCGATTCTTGTTGATTTGGCCGAAGAGGCCGAGCGTCTTGGACAGAAACGTCAGGCGATTTCGGTTTGGTCGATGCTGATCTCAAGTAAAATCGCGGTTCTTGAGAATCGTGAGAAGATCGAAGCCTCGGCTCGAATCGCCTACATGAGCTATGGTCTTGGTGAGAAGCAGCAAGCGGTGAGCGAGTTCGAGCGCGGACTTTCACTTTGGAAGAAAGCGGGCTGCGAGCCTGATGCTGAGTGTGCGATTTTACAGAAGCGCTTCCGCAAGCTCGTTCTCGATTGGAATAAGAGCGAAGAGACAAAGCCAACGGCGTCGCTATTGAGCGCGTATATCTCTTATGCGAACGCGTTTAAGTCCGATGTTGAAATGGCGTACTGGGGCGGAAACGTCGCTCGTGAGCTCAAGAAGCATCGCGAAGCCGTGGCTCTGTATCGTCAGTCAGCGGAGATGGGCGCGCGTGAAGTTCGCTCAGGTAAAGTTTCTGATCCGAATGTTCCAAAAGTGTTTGAGGCAAGTCTTGTTGCAGAAATCGAGATGGCCGAGGCTTCAGGCGATGTGAAAGTTCGCGAAGAGGCTTATAACCACTACCTCGATCTGAACCCAACCGGCGAAAAAGAGTTTGAAGTTCGCTATCAGCTGGCGCACATCGCCTATAAGCGCGGCGAAACTGAGAAGGCCGCGGAACAGTTCTATGGTTTGGCTGCGAAACATAAGACGTGTGAATCGGCAAAGCCTGCGCTCTGTAAGACGGCAGCTGATCTTGCTCTTGATAGCTTGGTGCTTTTAAAGCGCGATGAGCAGCTTGAGACGCGCGCATTGGAGTTTTCAGCAAAGTATCCGTCGGCGAGTGGCGAGTACAAGGCAATTGCTCGCCGTGCTCGGTTGAATATCGCGGCTCAGGTTGCGGGCAAAGAGACCAATACGTCGACTTTGAATGACAACATCAAGAAGCTTCGCCAGATGGACTTAAGCGGCGCTCCTCGCGAAGAGGTGATGCTGAGTTATCAGAATCGCTTTGTTCTGGCCGAGAAGGCGAAAAACTTTGGCGAGGCCGAGCTTGCAATTGCAAGTCAGATCAAGATGGATGGTCTTTCGGAATCAGAGCGCGAAGAAGCAAAAGCGAAACAGCTCTGGCTTTTCGAAATGCAGTTGAAGTTTGGAGAAGCTTATAAGACGGCAAAGACGATGAGGTTTGCTAAGCTCTCTGACGCCGACCGTGAGTTGAAGCTCTCGATGCTCGCTGAACTTTCAGGAAACGATGCTCGTCCGCATCTTCGTCAGTATCTTTCGAAGACGCGCGATTCAAAAGGTGAGCTCGCGGCCCGCGTTAAACTTTTAAAGCTCTCGGGCTTTTCGGTTGCGGAGTGGACTACGCAGTCTAAGCACCTTTCACGCAATCCGCGGATTTTCGCTGCGGCCGGTGTTGAGGTCTACGCTCGAAGTGGCTCGAAGAAAGTGATGGAGCAGGTTTTAGCGAATCGCCAGGCACGTGTGACGGCCGATGGTCTGCACCTGCTGCGCGCTCGCGAGCGCAAATCGATTGAAACGTTCTTGGCTTCAGTTCCAGGTCCTTTGAAGTCAGAGAAGGGCATTGCGGCACGAGTGAAGTGGTTGGCAAAAGCGGATGCATTCGCAAATACGGTGATTCGTCTTGGCGATGCATGGCTCGAAACTGGTGTTTTGAATGTCGTGGCTCGCGAGAACCGTCGCCTCAACGAAGAGATCATTGCGCTCCCGATTCCAAAAGGGCTTAAGGGCGAGCAAGAGCGCGTTTACCGCAAGCTTGTCGCGGCGAAGGTCTATCAGTACTTAGCCAAGGCCAAGAAGATCGAAGCGAAACTTGAGTTCTTTATGGCCTCAGAACGCACGATCCAGAATTACGAAGCAGACTTGGGTGCGGCTCGCGATGCGCGTCGTACGCTCTTGGTTTCTGAGGCGAAGTTCTTGGCGCGTATGACTCCGGACGCCGTCAGCCGTCGTCTTGAGCGAGCAGCGTCGCGTGAGGTTGATACTGTTCGACCGAATGCGGTTCAGGCGGCAATCGAGGACGTGCGCGAGAACCCGTTTGATCTTTCGAGTATTCGCGAGCTTCGCGATATCGAGATGCAACGCGGTCAGGACACGATGGTGGCATATCTTGAAACTCGGATTCGCGGACTTGAACGCGGTGGTGAGGTGAAGCGATGAAAAACTTTAATCTGAAAGCTTTGACGGCGGTATCGTTGGTTTTGAGCTTCGCTTTCATCGGTGCATTTGCTGAGGCCAGTGGTCAGTCGGCTGGCCAGGCGAAAGCCTCAAACACCATGGCCAAGCAGCTGAAAGGGCGTCTTTCGACAACGATGGCGTTCTCGGGCTCGCGTGTAAAAGGTCAGTATCAGGTTCCAGCAGAGGCGACGGCTCGGATCGAAAATGAAAAGCCACTCGAAGAGCTCATGGGTCTTCGAACGCAGTTTCGCGATCGCATGAGCCAAGACGAAGAACGCACATCGGAACGTCAGTAGGAGCGGAGGTCATTATGAGTCAATTCAATATGAAAAAATCGACAGGTCTCGCGACTCAGAAATTGGTTCTGAAAAACCGAAACGGCCAGCTGGCTCGCGTTTACGACTGGGCCGGTGACGATGTCACGATCATCTTCCGACACGACACACGCCGCGTAGAGCCCGTTCTTTCAACGGAAGCACTGCTTCGCGACGGAGTGGAGTTTGAGATTCTCCATAAGGCAACAGCTGCGGGTCTTGAGAAGTCCGCGTTTGTGATGCCTGGAATTGGATCGTGGTCGATCACGTCGGCTGATGCGCTCACACTTGTTCCCGAAGTGAACATGAAAGATGAGGATGATCGCGAAGAGATCATTCTTGTCGGCAAATGGGTCTCGGGTGTTCAAGTGGGATTCATCGCGCTGATGCTCCTTCTTGGTTATTTCTTAAAGCCTGAAATCAAGCCTGAGGAAGTGACGACGATTCGCACGGTTCAGATCGATAAGGTCGCTGAAAATAAGCCCGTGTTCACGAAGCCCATGGCCGAGAAACCGCGCGAAGTACGTCAGGCTCGTCCAGTGGTACAGAAACAAACGGTGAAGCGTCCTGAGCCCAAAATTGTCACTCGACGTGCCCCAAAACAGCCAACGCATCGGTTGGCAACGGCACAGGCTCCAAAGTCGGCTCCAAACCTGAATAACCTTGGAGCTCTCGGTGCTCTTGGCGGCATGGGTAAAAAGATGCAGTCGGGCGGAGGCTTAAATCTCAATGGCTCTTCCATCGCTCGCGGCGGTGAGCGCGGTCAGGGCGGCGGCGGAGTTGGCGGCTTTGGCAGCGGTGGAGTGACCAATGCGCTCTTTGGTAAGGGTTTAATCGCGGCTTCACCAGGCTCTGGCGCGCGCGCTGGCTCTGCTGGTGGCTACGGAACTCGTGGTAAAGGCGGCGGTCGCATGGGCTATGGCGATAGCAAGATCTTAGGTTCAAGCGGCGGTACTGTCGCACCTTTAGACAGCGAATCGTTTATTGAAGGCGGTTTGACACGTGAACAGGTGGAGGAAGTCATCCTCCGCAACATGGGTCAGATCACGTACTGTTACGAAAAAGGGCTCCAGAGTGAACCTTCTTTAAGAGGAAGAGTCTCCGTTGCCTTCGTAATTGGAGCTAATGGCAAAGTGAACTTGGCACGACTTCAGCACACATCTGTTGAGTCGAAGCAGCTGGAAAGCTGCATCGTGGGAAGAGTGAAGCAGTTCCAGTTCCCACGACCAGTAGCGGGTGTGAATGTCCAAGTTCAATACCCCTTCAGCTTCCGACGGGTGAGCTCGAACTAACGGTAGGCCGCAAAACGCGATCTCCGTAACCCGAGCGACCTCTTTAGAAGGACGTAAACGGACGGAGATCGTATGATGAAAAACGGAAGAACAGTACAGCTCTCAGCTCTTCTTATCTGCTCAACTCTGCTGAGCGCCGCTTGTGGTGGCGTCAACAGCGGACTCTCAAGCGATCCAACAAAAAGCTATGACATCGGCCCTGTGGTTCCGCTTCACGACGAGAAGCCGCGTACACAGAAGGTGCTTGAGCGTTCGTACAGCATCGAAGTTGAGAAGGATGCGACCTTTATTGAAGGCGAGACAGCCTCATTTAAAATTCGCGCGCGTGTGTTCTTCCCGGTGCTCTCGTTTGATTTGAAACTCTCTGGCCTTCCTGACGATGTCGCCGGTGTAAACCTTGTTCGCTCGGCAACAGAGGCCGGCACGTGGATTCTCACTTGGAGCGCTCCGAAAGGATTTATCGCATCAGATCGAAACGAGCGTGAAGTTCGCTACAAGCTTGAGCTTGCCGATGTCCGCTCAAGCGACTCGTCTGTTGAGTCACTGTTCCGTTCCATCAATCGCACTCAGGACTTCTCGTTCTCGGTTCGTCGAACTGGCAAAACACCGCAGATCGTGAAGTCAGACCTCGGCACAGAGGTCGCACAGGGTGCAGTGGTTCCGTTCACGGTTGAAGTGATGGACCCCGCTTCTTATGAGGGCTTTGCTCCACGCGTGGATATTTACTTCCAAGGTACAAACAAGACTGAAGCTGGCTACGAAGCCAACGGTGCGACCTATGTTCGCAACGAGACACTGCCGAAGCACTTGGGTGGCGGTTTGTGGCGCTTTGAGTATCTCTTCGATGCGAAAAACAACGACGTTGGTGCGCAACTCGATCGCAACGGAAAGAAAGTGGAAGGTGCGACACATCTTCAGAGCCGTTTCTTGATCAAAGCTTACAGCGCAAGCGGTGGTGTATCGGGCGAGAAGCTTCAGACCGTGAAGATTCGCTTTGCTAAGGCGCAAACACTAGTTGAGGAAAAGCCAAAGTGTGAAGCGCCAGCTGCGGCAAAGCCAGCAGCGGCGAAAACAGCTTCGAAAACAGCTGCAGCGACAAAAACTGGAAAAGGAAACTAATCATGAAACAATCGATGATTCTTTCAATCCTCGCTGGTTTGGTTGTGGCTCTTGGGTCGACTGCGCACGCGCAATCGAGCTTTGATGATCTCGGAGCAAATGAAGGCGTTTTAAAGCGCGCCCGCTCGATGAATACGAAACAAGAAGTGCGCATCGTACAAAAGCGATCGGTTGATCGCGATATGCGCTTTGAGCTTGGTGTTGGCTTTGGCGGAGTTGCGGGTGGCAATAGCTATCTCTCGACGCAACCGCTCAGCGGTGAGTTGAACTTTCATATTTCACCGCGCTTCTCGGTCGGTGCCCGTTACTCGCACTATTCGAACCAGTTGACGAACGAGGGCGAAGCTCAGTTTAAAGCGGCACAAGCGGCGAAGGCTGCGGGTCAGGTCGACTTCACGGTTCCTGAAGTGGACTTTCCGACGGCGTCGACAATGCTGACGGCGGCCTACTACCCGATTTATGGGAAGCTCAACTTCTTTGATATCTCGGTTGTTCAGTTCGACCTCTACGTTCTTGGCGGATACGGAAAAATGGATTTGAAATCTGGTTCGTCAGACACGTGGACGGCGGGTGGAGGCGTTGGCTTTTGGTGGACCAAGCACATGAGCTCGCGCTTTGAGGTTCGTCATCAGGCCTATCAAGATCAGGTTTATACTGGAAAACGCGACGTCGGTATGATCGTCGGTACGTTTGGAATTGGACTTCTCTTATGATTTCCGCTCGATTCATCCTACGCTATGCTCTTGTCTCGATGGCGGCGATCGCCGTTGCGCAGGCCGTTGTGCTTCGCGCTGATGCGGCGACAGCTCCCGTGATGAAGACGAAATCGGCACCGATCACGTCAGCGAAACCAAAAAGCGATCGCGCGGCAATGAAGACCGCACGCCAGCTTTTCGAAAAAAAGAAGTTTGCAGAGGCCATCAAACTCTACGAAACGGTTGATTCAGGATCTGATTACTGGGCTGAATCGCTTGAAGAGCGCGCGTGGGCGCATCTTCAACTGAATGAGCATGACCGCTCGCTTGGACTTCTAAAGACGTTGATGGCGCCGCCACTGAAGAGCGAGATTGGTCCAGAGCCATACTTACAGGCGGCCTTGATTCAGCTTCATCTTTGTCGCTACCAGGAACTTTTTAAAACGCTGAAGCGCTTTAAAGAAGACATTCGCCCTCGTCATGAGGCTCTATCTGAACTTGCGAAGACCGGCTCAACGCCAGCATTTGAGTTGGCGATGGAGCGCGCGAAATCAAGTGGGCGCTTTGATCGCACGATCGCGGGACCTGAGGTTTCAGTTTTGCCAAGGCTTTTTTATCGCGACGCAGTTCTTGAGTCTTCGCTGAAAAAGAATCTGAGCTTAAAGCCGCGAATCAAGGTTTTGGCGGCTCGCGAAGTAAAAGAGATCGACACCAACCTTCGTCGTCTCCACTTAATTGAAGTCGAGGCTGTGCAGCGCATGCACTCACAGATGCATTTGGCGGATGTGAAGAAGTCGGGTCCGGGAATTGAGCGCGATGCGAACACGCTCGTGTTTCCGGATGATGAGAATGAAGTGTGGCTTGATGAGTTGGATAAATACCGTGTGAACGCGAAGGGTTGTCCAGACCTCAGCGCTCGAGGGACGTAAGATGAAACACATCAATATGAAAACAGCCTTTTTGGGTCTGAGTGTTTTAGTTTCTGGTTTGGCGACCGTGGCATGTTCGCCTGAGAACCCGCGTCTCACGGCTCCGCCGGTGAAGTATGGCGTGGTTCCGCAGCAAGCGGCAGTTTCGGTGAAGCGGACAACTCCAAAGGTCGATATTCTCTTTGTGATCGATGACTCAGGTTCAATGGATGATGAGCAAGCGGCTCTGAGTAAGAACATCGATAAGTTCACCGAGTCACTTGCAAACCAAAGTGGAATCGACTTTCACATTGGCGCTGTCGCGATTTGGGATACGATCACTTATAAGGACATGAAGAAGGACTATGCTCAGGGACAGCTTCGTCGCTTGAAGTATCCGGATGGCTCACCCATGCCCGAAGGAACAGAGCCCTTTGTTTCAAGTCAGAAGGATTACGATAGCGAGCTTGCGCAGAAAGGCTTTAAAACCTCAAAAGAGCCAGGCTGGCTGCAGGTGCTTCGCGCGTCGCTGAAAGTCGGAACCGAAGCCTACAACGAAAAGTGGGAGACCGAGCACAAGGGCGGACCAAACTATGAAGAGGTGTTCAGTCCGGTGAAGGCCGCTCTCTCAGAGCCCATGCGCTCTGGCGCCAATGCGGGATTCCGTCGCGCTGACGCACACCTTGTTACGATCTTTATCACCGATGCCGATGCCTCGGTTCGAAACGCCGACGGAACTGCATTCGATCTTTCGTCTGGAGAACTCGCTGACTTCCTGCGTGCAGAGCTTGGTGAGCGTTATCAGGATGAGGTGACGGCGATTGGTGTGCTCTCACGTTCAACGGATGATCCAAAAGAGCGCGACCCGTCGATTCGCTATGCGAGCAAGGGTCCAACCGAGGCCGTCAATATCCAGTCGTTTATTCGCCACTTTGGCGGTCGTTGGATGGGGCTTCGCGATAAGAACTATGGCGTCGCTCTCGGCGAAATGGGCCGCTATGTTCGTAGCCGTACGCTGAACCGTCCTAAGGTTGATCTTGAGAGCATCCCGGAGTGGGGCACAATCAAGGTGAAGCTCAATGGCGAGGCGCTTGAGCCTGGCGATAGCGGTTGGCTCTATGACGATTCTCGCAACAGCATTGTGATTACTCGCGATCTTCAGGAGCTTGGTCGTCCTGCTCAATTCGAGCTTGAGTACACGCAGGTGACTTCGGCTGGCCTCAACGCTGGTCGTGTTTCGGCCCCCTGAGTCGCGGTTAGGTACCTTCTTCCTTTTGGCGACTAGGTGAGTCGCCAAAAGGAAGAAGGTACCTTTCGTCGTAAAATT